>JBARRE010000594.1:0-9907 GCA_049644065.1 Sedimentisphaerales bacterium
AGCTGCTGAAAGAGTTGAACGCCCCGATGTATCGCTGGCCCGGCGGAAACTTCGTCAGCGGCTACGACTGGCGCGACGGAATAGGCGACAGGGACCGCCGGCCGCCCCGCAGAAATCCCGCCTGGACCGGTGCCGAGCATAACGACTTCGGCTTCAATGAATTCATGCGTTTTTGCCGCCTGGTCAAAGCCGAACCGATGGTGACCGTCAACACCGGCTTTGGGGATGCCTATTCGGCGGCGGCTCAACTTGAATACTCCAACGGCTCGACCGATACACTTATGGGAGCTGCAAGGGCCAAAAACGGGATGCCGGATCCCTTCGGCGTTCGCTACTGGGCCATCGGCAACGAAATGTTCGGCCGCTGGCAGCTCGGTTATATGAGCCTCAATCATTATGTCCGCAAACACAACTGGGTCGTGGATAAGATGCGCGAGGTGGACCCGGATATCGTGCCGATCGCTTCGGGCAATGCCGGCGAATGGAGCGAAGGATTACTAAAGAACTGCACCGATCATATCGATATGATCGCCGAGCATTTTTACTGCCAGGAAAAACCCGACCTGGTCGAACACATCTCCCAAATCGCCGACAATATCAAGCGAAAGGTCGAGTTTCATAAGCAACTCCGTGAAAAGCTGGATGCGCTGGAAGGAAAAGACATTAAAATCGCCATGACCGAGTGGAACTACTGGTATGGCCGGCATGAATTTGGCGAGCTGGGGACCCGGTATTTTCATAAAGACGGGCTTGGAATCGCCAAAGGGCTGCACGAATACTTCCGGCACTCGGACATCATTTTCCTGGCAAATTACGCCCAGACAGTCAACGTCATCGGTTGCATCAAGACCAGCAAAACCGACGCCGCCTTAGAGACAACCGGCCTGGTTTTGAAACTCTACGGAAATGAATTTGGAACTGTGCCGGTCGCTATCACCGGCGACGTTCAGCCGCTCGACGTCACTGCCGCCTTAACGAGCGACCACAACGCTTTAACAATCGGCATCGTGAATCCGACGAAGGAGCAGCACGAGTTAGCAATGGACTTGAAGGGCACTCAACTGACCGGCGCCGGCAAGCTTTGGCTGATTGCGCACTCAGACCCGATGGCATACAATGAGCCCGGCGAAGAACCCAAAGTGGCGATTAAAGAAAAGCCGGTAACCGGCGTTTCGGACAAATTGAATGTGCCGCCGCTGAGCATCAGCCTATATAAACTCGCAACTAAGAATTAGAATCTTTTTTTCAATTTTCAAAAAGGACCGATCTGAATATGGAATGCAATAAAGAACAAAACCTTAAGAACTGCAACTGTTCATATCCCGGCTGCCCCAGAAAAGGAATATGCTGTGAGTGTTTGAGCTACCATTTACCGTCGAAGCAACTACCGGCCTGCTGTTTCCCCGACGATGTCGAGAAAACCTACGACCGCAGCTTCAAGGCATTCGCTCAGGCCTGGGGACTGTGAATGTGTAAACCCCACGTAAAATGTGGGGCGAAGAAACTTGATCGAAAGGCCGAGCCAAACAAGCCCGGCCTATTGGTTATTGCTTATGCCCTCTATGAAGTCGGTCTATGAAGTCGGTCAATCACCGGTCCAAACGGGATTTGAATCCAGGAGATGAAGTGGAGTTGCACCGCGGTTCTTGGGTCCCTTGAACGAGGGCAAACGTCGGCTATGTCTGAATTCCTCAGGAAACTCACATTGGGTTGCCCGTTGAGTATTGAAAAAATATTTCTCGCCCTCAGCAAAGTGCTGTTGCATACTTTTCAATGGCTGCATGTAAGCTGTCCAGCCACCATGCTCAGCTTCGATGATAAGCCACTCGGCGGCTTCAAGTGCAGATTCATAATTTTTGGAGATGCCTAAAAGAAGCGCCAGGTCATCAACTCGAACAAAATCTTTCCACAGCGGCACACGTCCTCGTTCGAGTTCTCTCTTTATCTGCTCAAATTGTACCGAACGCAACTCAATCAAGAGATCCCGATGTTGAATGTTCTTGATTTGCTCTTCTGAATCGGCTCTATATACCCACGCAACCTCCACCGACTGAATGGTTTCCACGAGTTCATCTGTGGCAGTCATATTCTCAATGTCTTCCTCATGGGCGATTTCCAGAAGAATGCGAGCTGCATATCCATACGGATATGATGTTTCTGAAAGACATCCGCCCGCCTGCCAGAATTTCTCACGTAGTGCCACGGCAGTCCTTACGAGTTGCTCACCGGAGAGATTGTTGATTTCCAATTTTGCCACGAGTTCTTCGTGCAGCTGTTCCCATGTATCGGAATATTCCGGCCATGTGCTCATGATTGCATCTTGAGCTTTCCAAATTTGCTTCATCCCCACCAGCGCCACCGTGGTTATCGGTTTCTCGTCCTGGATTCCCAGCAGGTTGAGACCATTAATATCAGGAATGTCCACATGTACAGTCTGGTGTTCCAGAGGCAGTTGTTCTGCTTTAGGTTTGACCGCTGTGCTCCGGTGCAGTTCCGGTTTATAGTCAGCGGGGATATTCGGCTCAAAATCGCTTGCATAAAACTCTACGTTCCATTGGTATCGGTCAATCACCATTTTCGTCCAAACCGTACTGCCAACCGGAACAAACTCCAGTTCCAGCCACACAGGCAGTTCCGTTTCGACGTCGACCCAAAGTTGTGCCGTGAAACTCTCAATTGGAGGGGGATTTTCTTTCAGTACCTTTGGATCGCTAACCTCAATCCCCTCGACCTTGATCCCATCAATTGACTCAAGGCCTAAGCTGCTGTATTCTGCCGACATGAATCGTTTTACTATTTCCCTCGGACTCATCTGGTCCATTTCTCTTATGTCTGCCTCGGATAAGGGACGGCGATCATACATTTTCGCTGGTGGACAAATACCTACAAACTCGTTTTCTTTCCGAAGTTGATAGCTTTTTGTTGTTAGCTCACCATTGCTGTAGAACTCAGTCTTATTCCCATACTCCAGAGAGTTGTATGTTATTCCTTCTTTCTCTGTTACAAATTCAAAGCCTTTCTTCGGTCCGCTTGTCTCGGTTTGCCTCACTCGGAATACATAGGTATGAATTTTCTCGACCTTCTCGGCCACATCAGCCCAGGCGACACTCGTTACCGAACCGCCAAACTGATTTATGCCAACAAGCACAGCGATAACTATCACCGCCGCAGCGGCCAGTATTGATATTCGACTTTTCATAATAATTCTCCCTATATTTGGCTGGTTGGGAGCCAATTTGTTACGTTTTAATTTATCCAGATGCTTCAGAGCGTCGGCAAGAATTCTTTGGTCCGCATCGGGACTGGTAGCAACATCTGATTTGTTAATCAGTTCTTTAATTTTATCTGCTGGTTTCATTCTTTTGCCTCGTTATCGAAAATTGACCGCAGCCTATCGAGTCCATACCGATACCGGCTCTTGGCGGTGTTAGCCGAAATACCAAGCGACTTGCCTATGGTCCTGAACGTCATTCCTGCCTGAAAGTGCAGCATGATTACCTCGCGCTGGTTATACGGCAGATCAGCCATCGCATTGCTTAATTGCTGCAACTGCTCGTTGCACATAATCGTCTCCGGCGGCCCTCGCGAACCGGAGCTAACAGGCTCTGCCGGGTTCAATTCCACGCCCTGCCGATGTTTTGCCTTGTTCAGGTTCCGTGCGCGATTGGCGAGGCAGGTTAGCAAATATCCTTTTAGGCTGCCGGTTAAGCTAAACTTCTCGATATTCAGAACGAAAGACAGAAAAACATCGTGCATAACATCTTCGGCGGCACTTTTATCGTTCAACAGGGCCATCGCCAGAACGAGCATATCGGTTTTGTACTTTTCATAGATCCGTCCGAGAGCATCTGTACTCCCGCGTTTACATCTTAAAACAAGCAGCTTGTCTTCCATTAGGCCCGCCTAATTGATTCGGTAACAAACGTTTGTCGCTAATATAACAATTTCAGCGCCCTTCCGGGTCTAAAGAAAACGAATTTATCTAAGACTTTTAGCCCCGAATGCGCATAAAAAAGGCCGAGCTTGCAACCGGCCCGGCCTTTTGGATTATATGGCGTTTGGGTTTGTCTGCTATGGCCCTACGATCCCCGGCCTTATGATTTCCTCGTAGCCCGGCGGGATGCTCGGCTCGAAAATTTCCGGATCCAACTCCACGTCCCACTGGAACTGGTCCATCACGCTCTCTGATTCCCATACCTCTCCTTCATACTCGCCGCTCATTTTACTTTCGTACAGAACGGGATACCCTGTTTCGGTGCTGACCCACAATCGGAATTCCACTTCCAGATTGTTGACCTGTTCCGGCAAGGGGCCAAAACAAGCCGGGTCGGTAGTCTCGATACCTTCGCACAATACCCCCTCGATGTTTTTCTGCCCGAGTTTACTGTGCTTACCGGACAGGATCGTCTGTACTAAGAAACCGGGATTCGTCCAGTCATCGCGCCACTCCAGGAAAAGTCCATTCTCGCTTTTTTTATACGTGGTAGTCATGCAGAACTTGTGTATGTGAAAGACGTCTATTAGAGTATCAGTGTCGGAGCCTGTGAAGTCTGTATAGCAGGTCCGGATATTCTGCCCGTCTTTGTAGAATTCCTTTCGGCAGTATCTCAGTGAGGTGTATGTGATTGAATAGTCATTTTCATCGGACGGAATGGAGCTAGTATCCGTAGATCGGACGATTAATCCCCGGCTGGCTCCCACTTTCCTGACGACTTCTGCCCAGACGACGCCGGAAGTGCTGTCGGTACCAGTGAATTCAAATAATCCCATAACGACCAGGGCAATAATCACCGCCGCAGCGGCTGATTTTACAAATGGACTTTTCATAATTGTTCTCCTTATACTCTGTTGGCCTGGAGCCAATATCGTTTTGCGAAACTCATTTCGTGCCTTTAAGGTTTCGGTCCAAAGGTCTTTGTCCAGTTCGGGACCAGCCTTGAAGGACATTTTCTTAACAACGTTCTCTATTTCGTCTGCAGGTTTCATTTACAGTCTCCCGTTCAGAGCCGATCGCAGTTTCTGCAGGCCGTACCGGTATCTTCCTTTGATGGTGCTGACCGAAACGTTCTGCAGTCCGGCAATATGCCTGAGCTTCATTGCCGCATTCAAATGCAGGGCAATTACTTCCCGCTGCTCGTATGGAAGTTGCGCCATAGCGCCGGCAACCTGCCGCGACTGTTCCTCGGATATCATACGTTTATCCGGTGGATCGAAGTCCGACTGCATGAGTATATCTTCATCCAGGCTGAGCGGCCGGCGTTTGCGTGCCCTGATCTGGTCTCGGCAGCGGTTGAGAGTACAAGTTGACAGGTAGCTTTTAAGGCTGCCGCGGAGCTTGAACGTGCCGCTTGACTGGGTGAACGTAACAAAAACGTCTTGCACGATGTCCTCCGCCAGACCGGCGTCATTTACAAGCGCCATCGCCAGTGTCAGCAGGTAGTCACGGTATTTTTCGTAGATGCGTTGCAGCGCATCTTTACTGCCGGACTTGAATTTCCATTTTAGCAGTTCGTCTTCTATCATCCGCTAACACCATCATGCTATAACAACGATCGCTGCTCACTATTATATCACGATTGACTTGTGGATTTGGACATAAGAAAATAAATTTTTCTAAGACTTTTCGCTCTCCAGGTGCGCAGAAAAAAACCGGGTCAATCAGGCCCGGTTTTTCTTGCTGGATTATTCGTTCTGACGCTAAGGCTGGCTTTCCAGTTCCTGGATATATTTGCGAGCTTCTTTCGAAGCCGGCCAATCCGGGTCGCGTACTTCACTGCCGATTGTCAGACAATTCCTGAAAGCTTCCAAAGCCTCAGCCTTCCGATTTATTTGCACATAGACACGCCCAAGAAATAAATAACTCGATGCTTTCCAGACTTTGAAATTTGGAGGAACTTCTTCGATGCCTTTCTTGTAACTGTCGATGGCCTTATCGAACTGTCCCATGCGTTCATAACACGTCCCCATCCTCCGAAGTGCTTGTGCAGCAACCAACTTGAACTCCGGATACTTTTCGTACATGTCCTGATAGACTTCTATTGCTTCAGCAAACTTGTCCGCCTTGAACTGTTGCTTTGCCTGTGTGAAAAGGGCGTCATATTCCTTCTCCTGCCACCGGTATACGACTTCTGCGCCGTCGGGAATTTGAAATTCGAAAACCTCATCGCCAATTTCTTCATTGTAGAAAAAATCGGTTGCATGAATTGGCAGACCTTCGCGATCGGTATTACTCCAGTACCTGGCCTCGACAATCAACTTATTCTCTACGTCAAATGCAAGCCAGAACGAATTGGACAGCGGCTCATAACTGCACTCGACAAAAACGCAATCCCGTCTCGTTCGCTCGTCCTGGCCGTAGACCTCCTGCCAATCATCGGCAAACAATTTGAGATTGCCAAGTATCTTGCCGGTGAGCCATGGATTCAAGCTGGCGACCTTGTACCAAAACCGAAGGTCCCGCATCATTCGTTCCGAGTCAGTCACATCTTCATAAATCCTGACTAAGTTTTCTTTGGGTCTATACTCCCAGGCTTTAGTCCCGCTAACAACGAGGATCAGCTTCTCGGATTCATATCGCATATCGAACAAGTCGCTGCCCTGATTTGAGAGCCTGAACGAGCATTTAAATGGGATTGGACCGGAGGAGTAATAATCGTCACCGGTGATGACAAGAGTCTTTATATCCTGGAGCGCCTTGATAGTTTGTTCAATCGCCCAGACTGGTGTTGCCATTTGCTTGAATATAGTTAGTGACAGTGCCGCGACGACAAAGATGGCCGCTGCTGCAGTGAGCTTTGCCTTACGAGTTTTCATAATAGTTCTCCATATATTCGGCTCTGCGCGAGCCGATTTTGTTATATCTGATTCGGCCGGCACCATGGAAATATCATCGTGGACTCTTCTGTCCAAATCGGTGCTGGCTTTCAACTGTAATTTCTTAATCAAATTATTTATGTTCTCTGCCGGTCTCATTTTTCCACCTCACCATTTAACATTGACCGCAGTTTATCCGTCGCATACCGGTATCTGCCCTGCACGGTATTGATCGAAACGTTCTGCTGTTGTGCAATCGCCTTGAATTTCATGCCGCTGTACGAGTGCAGGAGCAAAACTTCCCGCTGCTCGTATGGAAGCTGTCCGAGGGCCAGGCTCAACTGACGTAATTCTTCGCCGAACATCACGGCGGCATCCGGCCGGTTTGTATCCGGCATAACCGCACCGGCTTCGGCATTCTGATGTCTTCGCCCGGCCTTATTTCTGTTCCGTGCATTATTAGCAACACAAGTGGCTAAGTAGCCTTTCAGGCTGCCGGTCAGCCGGAACTTCCGGGAAGATTCGATAAAGCCAACAAACACATCATGAACAACATCCTCGGCGGAAGCTACATCAGTCACAAGAGCGGCCGCCAGGGTCACAAGATCATCTTTGTACTTTTCATAGATGCTCCGCAAGGCCTCGCGGTCGCCGCGATTGAACTTCAATATGAGCAGCTTATCTTCCAGCATCAAAAAGGTACTTTCCTAAGCTTAGAACAATCGATTGTCGCTTATAAAACAACTCAGCGGACCGCTTTAGTATAAGGAAAATGGATTTTTTCTGCTATATTCTCTTATGAGCACCAAATCTTATTTCAGCCGCAAAAGCGCATAAAAAAAGCCGAGCCAACCAAACCCGGCCTTTATAACTTTATCGCTGTGTTATTACTCTTACTGCTGCTCAAGATTCACTAATTCTTCAGCGGTAACGTTTCCGACGGATAAGTCTCCGAAGATGATGCGATACTCGTTATCCGAAATCTTCCACCGCATCAGGACCGCATCGGCATCATCGGGCGTAACCAACCCACCGTAATATGCCGGCTCCTTCTTGTCCGTAACCAGCATCATATGGAACCAGCCTGGAGATTGAAGGGGCTGCATTGTCTCCATCGATTTTTTCATGACTGCGTTACGAATTTCTTCTTCCGTCATCTGGGTCCGGCTCAGCTCTTCTCTTAATTTTTCCAACTTGTCGGTCAGGAATTTCATATTTTCCATATCCTGAGAAAGAGCCAATATCTCCTGTCCAAGTTCCACAAAAGTTATCTTCTCCGGATACCGCCCAGCCATTTCGGCAAATAGCCTCAGGCCTTCGATAGCATCCTGCTCACTCATACCCGGCATTTTGATACCGTCGGTTGCAAAGGCCGTAAAGTCTTCCGGTATCACCGGCTCGAATTCACTTGCATTAACCGGAATGTCCCACTGATAATCGTAAGTAATGCCGTGCACATTTGTCTGCTCACCCATCTTGAAGTCCTCCTCTGAACGGACCGGCAACCATGTTTCGGCATCCACCCACAGCGTAAACGTACCTTCTTCCACTGCACCGCCGAAATAAACGGGATCAGTCGTCTGAAAACCTTCAACCTCTATGCCGTCGATAACAGACTTGCCCAGCTCGGTATACTCACAATTCATGATTTTCTTTATCACTTCTCTCGGGTCATTGTTCTGCTTCTTCATCCTGGCGAGCCAATCATCATCGAGTTCCATTCGCATATACTGTTTGGTTTTGGGCATAAGCGAAACTACAATCTTTTGGCCTGGAAGAACATAGACTTGTTGATTCATTTTTTCGTCGCTGCCGGGAACGGTCATATCCATATCCCATTTCGTGCCGTAGTCATTTGAGACAGTAATCGCAATTTCCTGCTCGGAAGGCATGCCCGTTGTCAGATTTCCGGTCGTTGTCATTTTCATCCTGTACATATACTCCCGAACCTGCTCGATCTTCGCAAGGACATCGGCCAGGGCTACACCTCCATCGTCTAAGAGTGGCAAGCCTGCAAGTACGGCGATAAAAATTACTGCTGCGGCGGCTAATTTTGTTATTCTACTTTTCATGATTTGCTCCAATAAAATAAGTCGTTTCGGTTGTCTTGTTTGCTTTAAAGAACTGCTGAAATTATTGGAGGTTTCCTGAGCGATTTTGTGCACGTCGGCCGGTATCTCCTCGGTGCCGATATTCTTCAGGATTTCTTCGATATTGTCTTTATTCATTTTCTTACTCCCGTTTATGCTGAAGTTGCCAATTTGTCTTTCAATGCTGCAAGAGCCTTCGATACGTGTGACCTTGCAGAAGCTTTTGTGCAACACAACTTTTCAGAAATTGTTTCGTAATCATGCTGCTGAAGGTATCGCATTACTATTGCCCTGCCCTGCTTGTCGGGAAGCCGGCTTATGGCTTTTCTTACTTTCGCCGTCAGCTCGATCCTTTCGATCTTCTCGCCCGGGTCCCGGTCTATGTCGATTTGGCTTCGGGCAAATTTGCCGTTTCTGCCGATTCTGTTGCGCCAGGCTCTGGAGTTGGCCGTCAGTGCGATCCTATAGATATAAGCTCTTGCCTGTCTGCCGTTGAGCTTCTCGATGTGCTTCCACATCCCCATCAGCGTATATTGCATCGCCTCGGTGAACAGCTCCCTGTCGCCGGTGAGCTTCCAGAGGATCGACAGCAGAAAAACCGAATACTTGGCTCTTAAGTTTTCAAAGATTTCCAAACGCTCTTTTTGCTTCATTTTAACGCTCCAATTTTCCACAAAACTCGAACATGTTCAGTTTCTATTTAATATTAACCACCCAAAACCTGTTTTGTGTAAAATATTTTTAAAAGAACGGAACGGCGCGCACTTTAACCGGTATTTCACTCGGAATGGGTTTCTTATCCTTATTTGCCGACAATCAGGCGGTTAATTTCGTAAGGGCCCGGTTCCGCGCTTTAAGTATAACATAAAGCCCAAATGCGCCTGAGAGCACATAACCGAGAGGTGAGAATTTTAAGATGACATCCGAACCGAAATGTTCGGCGGCCGGCAGCAGGGCCATAAAAACGACATAAGCCAATGCCCAGGTGCCCCCCAACATGAATC
>JBARRE010000595.1:0-1692 GCA_049644065.1 Sedimentisphaerales bacterium
GACCGGGACTATGGCCTATAGGAGCCTCTGGGAATCCACCGGTGGCATTATTGACGTCGTCAAAATTGTCGCCGAAATATACGGTGTGTAATTTCGCCTCAAAGCCCGGTGTCCAGCTAAGCTCCGCATTGAGTTCTATGAATTTGGCGCTATCAGCGGGATCGGGGAAGTAGGCGCTCTTGCTTGGAACTGTAAAGCTCCAGATATCGCCTTTGTGTATTGTGGTGCCGTCTGCCTGGACTTCGTCGATTCGCCAGTAGTAAGTTGTGCCCGGAACAAGACCGTCCGGATAGGGAGATCCAGGAAAACCGGCAACAAAAAACACCGCGGTCTGGTTGCCATAATACGTCCCTTCAGTGCCTTCATTCACTTCGTCAAAACTGGTGCCTAAATACACATCATGCGAAACCGCAGCATCTCCCGCATACCAGCCGATGCTTGCCCACGTATCCTCATAGAGGGCACCGTCAGCAGGGGTGGGATCATAGGCATTTGGACCGGCCATAATCTTTTTTATCTCGGCTAACGTTAGCGCCTTGTTGTAGATGCGGACATCGTCGATAAGGCCGGGGAAGAAATTAGTATCTTCGAGTTTCGCGCCTATTATCACCCGGTCAATTGTACCTACAGCTCCTTCTGAGATGTCGATGTACTGGCCATCCAGATACCAACTGCCCCCGTCTCCGGTATACGTGACGGCAAAATGGTGCCACTCCGTGTCCACGGCGCCGAATACTCCCTCCCAGCCCTGAACATTGATGACATAGTTGCCCGCGTCGTCCACCTCTATATCGAAATACGTGCCGTCAGTGCTGCCATCCGGGGCGAAGCCGAAAACAGTCGTCCAGCTTGGTATGGCCGTAGTGTCTGCCCTGGCCCAGCCGGCGATAGTTCTCGTATCAATCCCGCTTATCCCTACTCTGCCGACATCCACATAGTCGCCGTCACCGTCGAGATGCAGCGATCCTTCTATCTTTCCAGCCACCCATGTCGGGTCACCTTTGAGGGTACCGTCGTTCCCACTGCCGCTTGCATCATGTGCGATGGTTCCGGATGTCTCATCGAACTTCCACCAGCCGACCAGATCAGTATCCGCGGCATTGCCTGTACTTGTCAGAACCAGTCCAGGCACAAAAACGAAGGAAACCAAAAAAATCAATTGCTTATACATAATAGCTCTCCTTCAAAAAATAAGCATAGCTTGTTGGTTGAAATGTAAAATAACTATCAGGCTCATCTAATTGCCTGTAATTCCGTATCTTACATAAAACTCCTCCTCTGTTCGAATAAGATAATTGCATCGGCAGGAATACCAGAATCCATAGATGCTCGTTCAGTGCTGACACAATCCTTTCCTTCCTTATTTATACTAAATCTGCTATCTTTCCGTCAAGGAAAATCTCTTGAAATATGTATCGGACGTCTGCTCGATTCTGTTTATGAAAATAATGTTGAAATTGATCCTGACCAACTTAATATAAGTGCTAATAAATAATGGAGAATGAAAATGAGAAGGATTGTATACGCCCTAATTATCACCGGTTTCTTGCTGCAAACGCAGATTGCCGCCGGAAAACAGCGGTACCAACCGAACTGGGAATCTATCGACTCCCGCCCGACACCACAGTGGTTTACGGACGCTAAATTCGGTGTTTTCATTTGCTGGGGCCTGTATTCGGTTCCGGCCTGGAC
>JBARRE010000596.1:0-10281 GCA_049644065.1 Sedimentisphaerales bacterium
GAGTACGACCCTACAACCGATACCTGGACAAGAAAAGCGAGTATGTCTGGAGGTTTGTGGGGTCTATGTGCTAATGTAGTGAATGGAAAGATATACGTTCTGGGAGGAAGGCCTGGTTACACTGCTATACCCTGGGTGCGAGAGTACGACCCGGCCACTGACACCTGGACGCGGAAAGCCGATATGCCTGTAGGCACGAGTCAGATGGCCTCTGTGGTATTGGGCGACAAGATAATTCTAATTGGAGGATGGCGTTCTAGCGGAGATAAAGTCTATTCAACAGTGCAAATGTATGACCCAGAGACTGATATATGGACGATGGAAGCCGATGCGCCATTTCTGAGAGCTGCCTTTTCGGCCAGCGTTGTGAACAATAGGATATATGCTATCGGAGGAACTGATAGAATCCACCCTTGTCCTGCCACCTCAACAGTATATGAGTTTGGCCCAATACTTGACTTCAACTGCGATGAAATCATTGATGCTGGCGATATATGTATCATGGTTGATAACTGGCACACGGACAACACGCTCTGTGATATTGCCCCGCCTCCTTTTGGCGATGGTTATGTCGATGTCCAGGACCTGATCGTCCTTGCTGAGCACTTGTTTGAGGAAGTAAACCTCGTGGCGCATTGGGCATTGGACGAAACAGAGGGCATGTTTGCCGCTGATAGTGCCGGTGATAACGATGCCTTTGTTATCGGCGGCACTGCGTGGCAGCCCAGTAGCGGACAAGTAGATGGTGCGCTTCAGTTGAACGGTGTCGATGGCTGTGCCATAGCTGGCCCAGTCCTGAATCCGGCAGATGGTCCCTTCAGCATTTTCGCCTGGGTCAATGGTGGTGCACCAGGTCAGGTCATTGTGTCACAACAGGCCTTTGCCGACTGGCTGACAACGGATGCCGAGGGTAACTTGATGACGGAATTAAAATGTACCGGTCGTTCCGCAGGTCCTCTGTATTGCGAAACAGTTATCACCGATGGACAATGGCACCGCATAGGTCTTGTGTGGGATGGCTCGAACAGAACGCTCTATGTTGATGGTGTCACAGTGGCTGAAGACGTACAGCCCGGCCTGGAAGGTTCTCAAATGGGTCTATACATCGGTACAGGCAAGGCTATGGAACCGGGAACCTACTTCTCCGGCCTGATTGATGACGTCCGCATCTACAACCGGGCAGTAAGCCCATAACAAATCGAGGCATTGGCACAGTAGGCCACCTTAGAAAGAAATCGATCAAAATACTCAAAGGGCTGGTGGCTTAAAAGAGTTGCCAGCTCTTGATTTATTTTTTTCAGCGGATTTTCAGCGTAGCCAGGGCCAGGGCGGCGAAGGCTGCGGACAAGAGCCAGAAACGCACTACTACCTGCGGCTCGCTCCAACCGATCAGGTGAAAATGGTGGTGTATGGGGGCACATCTGAAAAGACGTTTGCCGCCGGTGTATTTAAAATAGCCGACCTGCAGCACGACACTCATCAGTTCCATGACGAAAACTCCGCCGATGACCAGCAGCAGAATTTCGTTTCTCGTTACGATGGCGCCGTAGCCCATTGCCGCACCTAATGGGAGTGAACCGACGTCACCCATAAAAGTCTGAGCCGGGTGACAGTTGAACCACAAAAAGCCGAGAACGGCCCCTAAGATCGCCGAGAAGAAAATGCTCAATTCGCCGGACTGAGGTATCGCAGGCAGAAGAAGATAACTTGCCCAGGTCACAGGAGTAGCGCGGGCCATCGTTTCCGAGGAAACATAGCAGAGCAGCGCCAGAACCAGGGAGACCATTCCAACGCAGCCGGCTGCCAGGCCGTCCATACCGTCGGCAAGGTTTACAGCGTTGCTGGTTGCCGATAAATAGAATATCGCTATCAAGATGAACATCCAGTTGGCCAAGGGCAGGCCGTGCTTGTAGAATGGCAGCCAGAATAATTTGGCATCGTCTATGTTGACAAAGTCGGCGTATAGGAACGATGCGATCAGAACGGCTCCGCCGATTTGGAAGATGAGTTTTTCCCAGGGCCTTAGTCCGTTTCTGCTGCGCTGCCGTGCGCCGGCGGTTAGCTTCAGCCAGTCATCGGCGGCCCCTAAAGCAGCGAACCATATGATTAATACAATCGCTTTTTGAATAAAGGGATTGTTCAGTTTCGCCCATAGTAAGGTGGTCGTGACTGTCGCGAGAATGATTATAAGACCCCCCATCGTGGGGGTATTGGCCTTTTCCTTGGTCAATTCGTTCAGGGTGGCGTGATGAAACTCCGGGCGATCACCGATTTTTTTGCGCATCAGCCAGCGAATAATTTTCGGCCCGATTACGAGGGCTATCACAAGGCTGGTTAGTATTGCCGCTACCGAGCGAAAGGCCACGTTCTGGTAGGCGTAAAAGCCGAGCCGGTGAGTAAAAATCTCTCGAAAATACCATAATAAATGATATATCATCTCGCCTCTCGCATTTCCTATCTCGCCTCACGAGATACGCTTCGCGAAAAAAGCTCATTTAGTTTCTCGACGAGCATCTCCAATTTGGCTACCCGCGAACCTTTTACTAATATTATATCGTAATCTTTTATGAATTCGTGCAGATTATTATAAGCTGAAACGGTATCTTTGAAGCATTTTATTTTCAAATCGTATTCGGCACTTGCTTTTGCGGCCTCGGCGGCGATTTTCGCAAACTTGCCGACGGCCAGCAAGAGCTGCACTCCGGCCTGTGCGATAGATGTGCCAAGCTCGGCATGCAGGCGCTCGGTCTGCCCGCCCAGTTCGGCCATATCGCCGCAGATAAAAACCGCTCTGCGCTGCCCGGTTGTCTCGAGGTTGGCCAGGATTTCCAGCGCATTTTTCATTGAAGCCGGGTTTGCATTGTAGCAGTCGCTTAATACCGTCAGCGTCCCTATTTGCAGCAGTTCGGTCCGCATGGAAACGGGCGACAGAGTCTCGATAGCCTGCGCAAAATCGTCGATCGTCAGTCCGAATTGGCTGCAGACGGCCCAGGCGGCGAGCGCATTTTCGACATTGCCCGGGCCGGCTAAAGGCAGGTAAACTTCTGTGCCGTCGATAGTGAACCGGCTGGCCGGCCCATCAGGGCGAATGTTGCCGGCCCGGTAGTCGCAGCCGTCCGATTTACCGAATGTTATAAATTTGAGGCCTTTAGCTCGGCAGGCGTCCACCAATCGGTCGAAATCACCGTTGAGTATTAAAACGCCGTCGGACCTCAGCCCTTCGGATATGGATGACTTCTCCTGAATAATTGTTTGCAAGTCGCCGAATCCTTCCAGGTGGGCCGGGTGAACGTTCGTGACCACCGCGATATCCGGCTCTGCGATACGAGTCAGGTATGATATTTCGCCGGGATGATTGCTGCCAAGCTCGGCGATAACGATCTGGTCGTCTGTACCGGCTCCGAGCAGCGTCAGCGGCAGGCCAATCTGATTATTAAAACTCTTCGGTGATTGATAAACGCGAAACCGCCGGCTCAGGGCGTGAAAAATAATTTGCCTCGTAGTGGTTTTTCCCGCCGAGCCCGTTATCGCGACGACTTTGTAACCGGCCTGCCGGCGATATTCTCGGGCCAGGTCACCGAGTGCTTTGATCGTATCCTCGACTTTAAGCAGGCACTTGCCGGCGGATTGTTCCGCGTCGATGTCTTTGCTGATAACGGCACAAACGGCGCCTTTTGCGAAGGCATCGGAGACATAATCGTGCCCGTCGAAATTCTCGCCGGGGATCGCAAAAAAGCAGTCGCCGGCTTTTGTAGATCGCGAGTCGGTGCTTAAGCCGGTGAAAGAGGAAACGTCGTACTTAGAGCGCGAAGCCGGAAGCTTAGCTCCTGTTATTGTGACTAAACGTGATATTGGAAATTCTTTCATGTTCGTTTTTTCAGGCACTCCTGGGCGATTTCCTTGTCGCTGAAATGGGATTTTTTGGTTCCGATGATCTGATAGTCCTCGTGGCCTTTGCCCGCGATCAGCACGATATCGTCTCTGCCAGCACTTTTTACAGCTAACTCGATGGCCTTTTTTCTGTCCGGCTCAATTGCTATTGTTTGTGTTTCGTCCTTTTCAAAACCCGCGACCACGTCATTTATGATCTCATTGGGTTCTTCAGTTCTTGGATTGTCGCTGGTTACTATAACAAAATCGGCCAGCTCTTCGGCGACCCTGGCCATACGCGGACGTTTGGTTTTGTCCCTGTCGCCGCCGCAGCCGAAGACGACTCGCAATTTGCCTTTGCACAGGGGCTTTAGCGTAGTGAGGACATTTTTCAGGGCGTCGTCGGTGTGGGCGTAATCGATAATTACAGAAAAGTCGCCACCGTCAATTTTTTCCAGTCGGCCGGGTATCGTTTTCAAAGTCGATAAACCGGCGGCGATTGTCTCCAGTTCGAAACCGGTAGCAAGGCACAAGCCCGCTGCGGCCAGACAATTGCTGACATTGTACAGGCCAAGCAACGGAGTCCTTACAATCGAGGATTGGTCGGCGTATTCCAGGGCGAAGACTGTCCCGGTCGTATCCATCGACTCGATATGGGCGGCGACATCGGCTTTCTCCCCGATGGCGTACCATAAGAGCCCGGCGCCGGTTTGGGCGGCGATAAGTTCGGCTTCCGGAGATTGTTTGTTCAAGACCGCCGCCGCATCCGGTGCGAGAGCCGAAAAAAGTCTGGTCTTGGCGGCCAGGTATTCTTCTTTGGTCTTGTGATAATCCAGATGATCGCCTGAAAGATTGGTGAAAGCGGCAGCTTTGAAGCTGATCTGTGCCAGCCGGTTTTGAGAAAGGGCGTGGCTGCTGGCCTCGATGACCATATATTTCGCGCCGTTTCTTACCATTTCCTGCTGCCTGGCGGCTATGTCCAGACAGTCGGGCGTTGTCAGAGGTGCTTCGTGAATACTGCCCGAGCAGGTGTCGTACATTACGGTGCCGATCAGGCCGCACTTTTGACCGGCCTGCCGGATTATTGATTGAACGAGGAATGCGACGGTGGTTTTTCCATTCGTTCCGGTGACTGCCAGGTTCGTCAACTGCGAAGCCGGATTGTCGCCGGCCGCCTGCGCCAGAATTGCAGCCGCCTCTGTGGTGTCATCGACGATTACCGATTCGTGCCGGCCATCGCGTATCGTGTATCGACCATCCTGCTGATAGACGATGTACCTGGCGCCGTTTACAAGGGCCTGGTCGATAAAGTCGTGGCCGTCGTAAGCCGTGCCTTTGACTGCTACGAAGATATCTCCGTCCTTTACAAGTCGCGAATCAGTACGAATACGGAGGCCATTTTCCGACCGGATTAACACCAATAGCTCATTGAAAGTCATAATTTTCTATAGCCTGCTGATCAATCGTTGATTACTGCTCGTTAAGTAACCATAGCTTACCGACCTATCGAATATGGGATATCTTAGGCTAAAAGGCCGGATAATGCAACCGGCGCGCCTAAACTCCGTCGAAAACAAAGAGTCGGGCAGAGTGAATTTACTGTTGCTCGAAAATATGATAGTGAAAGTTTATAATTTTGGCCTATAATAACCGTTGATAATAATAACTCAGAAAGGAATTGGACTATGAAAATTCATACTACTTTAAGCGTTTGCTCAATTTTAGCAGTGATTGCCTGCCTGACTTCCACGAGTTCGGCCGGCTCAAAGGCCGTATCGGACGAAACGGAATATTTTGCCGTGTTCATGGAAGGCAAGAAAGTCGGCCATGCTATCCAGAGTCGCGTTGCCTCCGAGAACAAAGTGACTACCTCCGAGGATGTCAGCATAACTATAAGTCGAGGCGGTATTTCGATGACGGTTGAAATGAAGGAAACCAGTATCGAGACGACAAGCGGCGAGCCTTTGGGTTTTGAGACAACACAGAAGTTGGGCGCTATGGTCATGAAAATGACGGGGCAGGTGGATAAACAGGGAAAGGTGACTGTGACCACAACTTCAATGGGGGCTGAGCAGAAGAGCACTCTTCAATGGCCGCAGGGCGCAGTGATGTCCGAAGGCCTGCGCCTGCAGACGCTGAAGAAGGGTTTGAAAGAGGGTACGCAGTATTCGGTCAAGATATTCAGCGGCGGAATGATGCAGGCGGTTAACACTCAAATAAGTATCGGCCCGGAGCAAAACGTCGATTTGCTCGGGCGGGTGGTGCCTCTGAGAGAGGTCAAGACGACTCTCATTATGTCGGGGGCCGGTGAAATTGTTAGCACCGGTTACGTTGACCGGGATCTTCGGATGCAAAAGAGCATCATGCCGATAGCAGG
Organism: Sedimentisphaerales bacterium; assembly: GCA_049644065.1. Classification (GTDB taxonomy): domain Bacteria; phylum Planctomycetota; class Phycisphaerae; order Sedimentisphaerales; family Anaerobacaceae; genus JAFGPJ01. Next base: position 6,248 of record JBARRE010000596.1, read on the forward strand.
GATGCAGGTTGAAATGGTCGCCTGCGCCAGGGAATTCGCGCTGGGCCAGAACGACGTGCTGGAATTGATCGATAGGATGTTTCTTAAGAGCCCTGAGCCGTTGAATAATCTCGCCTCGGCAAAGTCCATAACTTATAATTTGAGCCCGGTAAAAGGAGCATCCGATTTCACGATACCATCCAATGATAATCAGAAAGCACAACGGCTCAATAACGGTAAAATCATCCTGAAGGTCGAGCCGGTTGCCGCGCCGTCGGGAGTGAAGTTTCCCTACAAGGGCACAGATGCGGCCGTTCTGGAGGCCATGGAACCAACAAGATTTCTCCAAAGTGACAACAAGCAGGTTATCGACCTTGCCCGTCGCGCGGTGGGCGGCACCAAAGATGCGGCCGAGGCGGCCCGGAAGATCGAGGCGTTTGTAGCCGGGTACATTGAGAACAGGAGCCTGTCGGTCGGTTACGCATCGGCGGCGGAGGTTGCCGCCAGCAGGCAGGGTGATTGCTCGGAATTTGCGGTCCTTACGGCTGCGATGTGCCGGGCCGTCGGGATACCGGCCCAGGTGGTTGCCGGGGTGGCGTACGTGGATGACTTTCTCGGCCAACGGGGTTTTGGCGGACATGCCTGGACCCAGGCTTATATAGGCGGCAAATGGGTCGGGCTTGACGCGTCTTTCAGAGGTGGCGGGCGGGGCGGCTATGACGCGGGCCATATCATTTTAGCTGCCGGCAACGGCGAGCCGGGGGACTTGTTCAACCTGGCCCCCACATTAGGGCAGTTCAAAATTGACAAGGTAGCGGTCGAAAAAAAATAAGGTCCGGCTGAAGCTTTTATTCGAACTGGATGTCGGTGAGAACTAATTGGACGTTGCTGTTTCCGTTGTAGGTATTGATTTGCGGCTGATAGGCGACGTTGAAAAACTCGGTTTCCAGCAGCTTTTTCTCCAGCTTTCCGAATCTGAATCCGATACAGCGTATCGCCGCGGTGTTGTCTGTGATTGCAAGCTGCAGATGCTCGCGGCCTGCCCCGACTCTTTTAGGAGGCGATGCCAGACGCACTCCTTTTGTGGCGAATGTAGGTTCCGGATTGCCCTGGCCGAAGGGGCCGAGCAACTGCAGCTCGCCGACTGTTTCTTTTCGAAATGTCTCCAGCGGAACAGCCGCGTCGATATGAAGTTTGGCGGCTACATCGCTTTCGTTCAGATTTTGTTTTGCGTATGCTTCGAATTCGGCCGCGAACTGATCGATCTTCTCGGGTTCGATTGTGATGCCGGCAGCCATTTTGTGCCCCCCGAAGCTGTTTAAATGCTGCGAGCAGGCCCTGATGCCGCTGAGCAAACAGAAGCCGGGGATCGAACGCCCGGAACCCTGGGCGATGCCGTTCTCGGCGTCGGCGGCGTTAATCATAATCGTCGGACGATAGTATTTATCCACGATTCTCGATGCGACAATACCGATTACGCCGGTGTGCCAGTTCTCGCTTGACAGGACGATGCTCTTGCGGTCGGGGTGGTTCATGTCCCGCTCGACTATCATTTCACAGGCCTGCTTGAAAATCTTGCGCTCGCACTGCTGGCGCTGGCCGTTCTGCTCCTTGAGATATTCGGCTATCTGCATCGAGCGAATGGGAGAGTCTGAAGTGAGCAGTTCCACGGCCAGTCGTGCATGTCCCATCCGGCCGGCGGCGTTGAGCATTGGCGCGAGCCGAAAGCCGATGTGAAAGCTGTCGAGCGAGTGACCTGTCAATCCCGCCGTCTCGATTAAAGCTTCTATGCCGGATAGTTTGCAGCCCGGCAGTGCTTTGAGTCCGTAGCTCGTCAGGATCCTGTTTTCGCCCCGCAGGTCCACAATGTCGGCGACTGTCCCCATCGCCGCCAGGCTCGTTGCACTTAGCATGAAATCCCGCAACCTCGGATCGAGCTTTCGACCGGGATTGAATTCGTTGGCTATGGCCCAGGCCAGCTTGAAGGCGACCATCGCCCCGGTGGAATCCTGGTTCGGGTACGATTCATCCATCGCCGGATGCACGATCGCGATTGCCTGGGGCAGCTTTATGTCGGGCTGATGATGGTCGGTAATAACCAGGTCGAGGCCCAGTTGTGCGGCCATCTCGGCTGAGTGAAACGCCGTGACACCGCAATCGACTGTCACGAGAAGTTTGGTGCCGGATTTTGCCAGGGTCCCAATGGCCTCGGCGTTCAGGCCGTAACCTTCGTCGATCCGGTGGGGAATGTAATAGTCCACATCGGCGCCGAGCATCGTCAATACCTGCCAGAGAATCGCTACGCCGGTAATGCCGTCTACGTCATAGTCGCCATAGACGGTAATTTTTTCCCTGTTCGTGATCGCCTGTTTTAATCGTTGAACCGCTGCTTCGATCCCCGGCATCTGGGCCGGATCGATAAGCTCGGTCAGCTTGGGCCTGAGAAAAACGGAAGCTTCTTCACTGTCGGTGATTCCACGATTAATCAGAACCTGTGCCAACAGCGGCGAGACCTTGAGCGATTTGGCAAGCCGCTCGCAGCGGTCGTCCGCAGGCTCGATTACCCATTGTCTTTTTTTCATCCGTGCAGAAAGAAGCATTGAAAATCCGTCCTCTTATCCTTTTCGCCAGGCGAGCTTCGTCACGCTGCCGTCCCGGTCCTTATTGCCGCCGACGGCATGCAGCACAAAATCGCCGCCCCGGCTTTTCAGGCGGGCCTCCACCCAGCCGACAGGCTCACTATCGCTGAAATTGTATCCCACCGCCGGAAGATTGATCAGGTGAATCCCTTCGAATTCGGAGAATCCGTATGCGTGAGAATGACCGTAAACAATCGCCTTGACCTTCCGAATGGGCGCAATCATGCGAAACAGGCGCGGCACGTCCAGCAGGGCGTCGTCACCATCTGACAAAGTATGATGAAAGCAGAGAATCGTAGGCGTCTCGTCACACTCTTTCAGGTAATTCTCCAGCCACTGCCTCTGCGCTTTGCCTAATAATCCCGGCACTTTATTAACATAAAGAAGCGAATCCAGCATAATCACGCGGACGGACGCCTTTTTGACGACGACCACGTGCTTGCCTTTGAGGGCCGGCTTGTCTCCGGGAGTATCGTCAAAAACCTTCAGGAAATTTTCCCGGTTGTCATGGTTGCCGAGCGCCATAAAAACAGGCGTTTTTTCGGCAACCGGATCGAGGAGTTTCCTGAGATTGGCATAGTCGCCCGGCTGGCCCGTCAGCCGTGCCAAATCACCGGCGATGAGCACCCCATCCGGCGAATTAGAAACGAGATCCGGCACGACTTTCTGCAGATTCCGGTATGGATAGAATCCCCTGTAATTATTCTCGACATCCTCCGGGGTATGAGTATCGGCCAAAAGCGCCAATCGGGTTTCCTTTTCGTCGGTCTTCATTAAGCCGGGGCTGCAGCCCGCATTGAGGGTAACCAGTGTTCCGAAAGCGGCTAAACCGGTTTGAATGAAGCTCCTTCTATTCATGGACCTGAAGAAAATCTCTGTCATAGTATTTTACCTTATCTAAGTTCCTGATTCGTTGTCTCAGTACGTACCTTTATATATCAGAAAAGGGCAGTGAATTGCAAGAATTGTTTTTAGTCGACCAGCTCTCGTTCGATATCTTCCAGCGATTTGCCCTTCGTTTCAGGGAGTTTCTTCAGGATAACAACGAATCCGATTACACAAATGACGCCGTAAAGCCAGAACGCGCCGTGGGCTCCGAGGCCCGCTTTCAGATATGGAAACGTGAGAGTCAGGACCGTGCAGCCGATCCACAAACTGGATACGGCCACGGACATCGCGGCGCCGCGTATTCGATTCGGGAATATCTCCGAAATAACCACCCATGTAATCGGCGCCAGTGACATTGCGTAACAGGCGATGGCCGAAATTACCAGTACAAGCATAAATATCGACGTGCTATGGAAATAGTAACCGGCGCCAAGTATTGCATAGATACCCGCCAGGCCTCCGGCGCCGATCAGCATGAGGATTCGCCGTCCGAACCGGTCGACCGTATATATCGCCACGAACGTGAAC
>JBARRE010000597.1:0-3419 GCA_049644065.1 Sedimentisphaerales bacterium
TGAATACAAGCCCCACAAAAAGCGAGGCCAACAAGCCAAGGGTCAGCGTGATGGGCAGGTACTTCATGAAATCGCCCATGACTCCCGGCCAGAACATCATCGGCAGAAACGCACAGACCGTGGTGAACGTCGATGTCGTGACCGGCCAGGCGACCTGCCTGGCTCCGAGTATGGCCGCCTCCATGCGATTATGCCCTAGCTGAAGATGTCGAAAGATATTCTCCACAATGACACTGGCGTTATCGACCAACATCCCCAGCACCAACATCAGGCTAAACAGCACGACCATGTTCAACGTGAAGTCCAGCATCTGGACGAGGAAGAAGGTGATTAGCATGCTCAGTGGAATTATCATCGCGACGATAGAACTCGGGCGCCAGCCGAGGAACAATAGCAATACCACCGTCACCAGAACCAGCGCTGAGAAGATGTTATTTTCCAGGTCGGCGACCATGTTACGGACCATCTTTGACATGTCGAAAGTAATATCAAACTTCAACATACCCTGGGCCTGCTCCTGTGCAATATTAATCACTGCCTTGACATAATCGGAAACCTCGACTGCGTTGGCTCCGACTCGCTTTGTGATGCTCAGCGTGATATTAGGAATACCGTTCAGGCGTGAAAAACTGCTTCGGTCCTTGAACATATAATTCACTTTGGCGACATCGGACAGATAGATGGGCTTACCGTCCCGTACGGTCAGCAGCAAATGGTCCACCTCCTCCGGTGTGACGAACTCGGCGGGAATGCGAACGTTGAATTTCGTCCCCTCCGTCTCCAGGCCGCCCGCGGAGATATTGACATTTTCCGAGGGAATCAGAGCAAGAATCTCCGGGATCATCAGGTTATACGAGGCCACCCGGTCGGGATCGAACTCTAACCGGACTTCGGGCTCCAAATCACCCATCATCTCCACCTTGAGCACACCGGGCACAGCTTCGAGCGCATCCTGAACATCGTCGGCGACCCCCTTGAGCTGGACGGGTGAGACTTCGCCGGAGAGGCTTATAAGCATTATAGGCAGCTCGGCGAAGTTTATTTCTTTAATCACCGGCTCCTCAGCATCCATCGGCAGTTCCCCCTTGGCGAGGTCGACCCGATCGCGGACGCGCTGCAGGGCCGCTTCGCTGGGTACGTCCGGTGCAAATTCCACGCTAATCAAGGACATACCCTCGGCGCTGCTGGAAGTAATTTCCTCGACGCCCCTGATGCCGTTGAGTTCCTTCTCGATCTTCATCGTCACGGAGGTCTCCATGTCCTCCGGCGAGACGCCCTCATAGGTTGTCGTAACCAGAATGAAGGGGATGGGGATATCCGGGGCCGCCTCGCGCGGCAGCGTGAGGTAGCTGTAGCCGCCCATTAGGATAATGATAAGGCCAAGTACGGCTACCGTTGTGCGGTTTTTGATGGCAAGGTCGGTAAGGAGCATAGCGGCTATTTTTTCTCCGGTACGATATTCACCTTCTGTCCCGGCGCGACGAAGCGATGGCCGGCGATGATGAGCTTATCGCCCGGCTCCAGGCCGCTTGTTATTTGTACTTGATAGCCCCTGATGATACCGAGTTCGACTTCGCGGCGCTTGGCCTGCGAGGAATTGACCACATAGACGGCCTTGCTGTCCTCCATCGGAATCACGGCCAGCAGCGGGACCAGGATGGCGTCTTTGAGGATTCGACGCGTCAGGCGGACATGCACGATCTGTCCGCTCCGCAGGAGCCGCTGCTTGTTGTCCAGGGTTATCTCCGTGCGCGTGGTTCGGGTTCTTGGATCGGCCAGCTCGCTGATGAACGTAATTGTTCCTACCAGCAACCTATCTTGGTCTTTTATGTCCACAAAGATCTTCGCATTTTCGCCAATGGCGAAAAAAGCAATGTCGCGTTCGGGAATTTCGACAACCACCTTTACCGTATCGGTATCCACAACCTGGGCCACGGGATTGCCGGTATCAACGAATTCGCCCTCCTCGACGAGCAGGTCGTTCAGTACTCCGGCCGTGGGTGCTAAAATGCTGGTGCGCTCCAGACGGGCGCGGATTCCTTCGAGACGGGCCTTGCTGATAGCAAGCTGAGAGGTGGCATTATCCAGCTCTCGCTGGGTGGCGTCGCTTCCTTTAGTTAGGTTCGTCATTCGGTCGAACTCGATTTGGTCTCGATCGACCTGAGCCTTGGCGCTCTCGAATTCGGGCAATATGAGGTCCGTATTTAGCTTGATGAGCAGGTCTCCGGCGCGTACCTTGCTGCCCTCCTTCGGAGGAATACGTTCGATGCGGCCGCTGACCTCGGCAGAGACTGTAACGATCCGGTTCGGCTCGACCACCGCCGGCAGATCGAATGTGTCGGCAAGCTGCGGTTCGGCCGTTACGGTCATAACCGCAACGTTAACCGGCGGCGCTTCGGTGGCGGGAGCTTCCCGTTTTTTCGCCGGCATTTTCATGATTGCGGTCAATATTGCTATCGCGGCGAGAATGATAATCGCCTTGATGGCATTCCGACGCAGCCAGTTATTATTCGTCTTACTAATTTTAGTCGATTTATTACCCATCGGCTGTACCTTTTATTTAATGTAAATGGCTACTAATGATATGAGAGCCATCGTAGAAACCTATATTATAACGTCAAGGACAACAAAAAGCAAGGCGGATCAGTAGAGAAAGCGTAAAGTTAACGTTTTTCAGTTATTCTGTTGCTTTCTACATCAATAAACAGGCGGCCTTATGCTCACACATAAGGCCGCCAAAAGGCAAGGACTATCTTTTTACGATCCGGTTATCGAACGATTGTGCCCCATCAATGCAGATGGCTACCAATCGCGTGCAACGATTCCATCTTTACCCACTAAATACCGGTCCGAGTTTCTGACCTTCAGATTGTACACTTTGCCGAGACAAGGCAATGCTCTTTTGACAACTCGGTCGACAGCAACAGGGCCCTCTAAAGAGACAAGTTTCGAGCTGCTCGTCAGATCCTGCACCGAAGCCCATCGTCCCGAATCGAGCAAAAAGAAGTGCACCTCGGCAACACTGATACAATTTCCATTTTCCAGCACAATATCATATTGATGCCATGATCCCTCGGTCTCATCGTGCTCCATGATGCTCTCAATTTCATGTGAATATACTGCTTTCTGCAAGGATGACTCCACCCTGGCAGCGAGCGGTTTGTACACTATCTGTCCCTGGATGACCTTCGAGATCTGAACTAATGCTCCATCAACCCATACGAGAGTATCGGCAGGGAAACACCCCCGCGGCGGCTTCGGCGGCGGACCTGCTGGTCCTTCTCCCGTGCCATCGTGCACCAGCAACGAATCCAATCTTTCCGACGGCTCACTACCAATCCCAGGCACGCCGCCTACCCTTATGTCTCCGCCGTTCCAGAAGGTGTAAATGTTATCGTCATTGATACCGCAGAATGGAT
>JBARRE010000598.1:0-1733 GCA_049644065.1 Sedimentisphaerales bacterium
AAAGGCTCCTACAGGTGCGAAGAGTTGTTTAAAATTTTTGTTATTCGGATTTCGAGTTTGTTTAGGATTTAGATATTAGAATTTAGAATTTATTTTTATAAGGAGGTTCTGCAATGCAAGGTTTATATTCTCGCTAAATTATTAGGAACGTTTACCAATTTATGAGATTGAAGGATAAAAGGGACTCATTTTAGGAGAATTATACTATGACAGACAGATTTGTAAGAGAAAGATGGTTAGTAGGGAGCTTGCTCCTTAGTGGCGTACTATTGTTTCTGGCTGGGACATTGGACGCCGCCATACCGAAGCCCGCGCCCGCCCCGGATGCTACAGATGGAAAAGTTCGGATCATCTGCTTCGGCGCACATCCGGACGACAACGAGTTCCGTGCCGGGGGCGTGGCGGCCATGTGGGCAGCCCAGGGGCATCATGTCAAGTTTGTTTCCACCACGAACGGGGACATCGGTCACTGGGGCATGGCCGGTGGTCCTTTGGCCCAGCTCCGCACCGCCGAGGTCGAGCGCTGCGCAGAGATCTTCGGCATTGAAACCGAAGTGCTTGACATTCACGATGGCGAGATTATGCCGACCCTCGAAAACCGGAGAACCTTCGTGCGCCTGATCCGCGAGTGGCGTGCAGACATTGTCATGTGCCATCGTCCTAACGACTACCACCCGGACCATCGCTATGCAGCGATACTGGTCCAGGATGCCGGTTACATGGTCACGGTGCCATTCTTCTGCCCGGACGTACCCTACCTCAAACGTAATCCCGTGTTCCTGTTCTATCAGGATCGCTTCCAGAAGCCGAATCCGTTCAGCGCGGACATCGCCGTGGGTATCGATGAAGTAATCGACAAGAAACTGGATGCGGCTCTTGCCCTTGCATCGCAGACACTGGAAGGTGGTTGTAACGGAAACGAGCGTCTGTATCCGGAGAACGATCCGGACAAGCGAAAGGCCCGAGAACAAGAGGTCCGTCGGCGATTTGACGGACGCTTCGCGAGCACTGCCGATCAATTCCGCAAAGAACTTGCCGATTGGTACGGACAGGAGCGAGCAGGGAAGATCAAGTATGCCGAGGCATTTGAAATCTGCGAATACGGCCGACGTCCGTCAAAGCAAGAGATTCGGAAACTGTTTCCGTTCTACCCCAGTCCATAATCGAAGAATAAGGCTTTGACAAGGATTTTATTAGGGACGTTTACCAATTTTCACTTACGTTTGCACAGATGTTTCCGGGGAATAAATATTTCTTTTACCACGAAGCTCACGCCTGTCCCTTCAACTATGTTCAGGGCAGACTATGAGTCCGCCGAATGGGAAGGATAGAGGTACTACTTCTGCTTAAAGTTGTAGGGTGGGCCTTGGCCCACCGATCAACAATGGTGGGGCAGGCCCCACCCTACGATTTCAAATCCTCTAATTCACTTCCCTATTCGTCTAATATTGCTATATCACGGCGGGACGATTTGTTATAATACCCGGCTATGTAGAGTACGACCGCCTGAAGGCGGTAGCTTCGATGGCGGGCTGTAGACCCGCTAAAGCCGGGAAATCCGAAGCACTAAACCCTAAATGCTAAACAATATCGAATGTTCAAAATCGGAATTCTTAAAACAAAGGCTCCTACAGGTGCGAAGAGTTGTTTAAAATTTTTGTTATTCGGATTTCGAGTTTGTTTAGGATTTAGATATTAGAATTTAGAATTTATTTTTATAAGGAGGTTCTGCA
>JBARRE010000599.1:0-6303 GCA_049644065.1 Sedimentisphaerales bacterium
TATCGCTGCGCTTATCGATTGGCTGACCGCGGGCCTGTTCCGGAGACATGTAAGCCGGCGTGCCGATTATATGGCCGGGTTGAGTGTCAGTAACCTCGCTGCTGCCTTCGGTTACAGTTGCTTTGGCCAAACCAAAGTCCAGGACCTTCACCCTGCCTTCCGGAGTTATCTTGATATTGCCTGGCTTGAGGTCCCGATGGACAACACCCTTTTCGTGTGCTGCTGAGATAGCCTCGGCGATCTGCCGGCCAATCGAAAGGGCCTCTTCCAATTTGACGGGCTTATGAGCAATCCGCTCTGTCAGCGTCTGGCCCGGGATATATTCGAGAACCAGGTAACCAGAATCATCATCTTGCTCAATGATGTCATGGATCACGGCAATGTTCGGGTGGTTCAACGAGGCTAAAAGTTTGGCCTCACGCCTGAAACGCATTCGGGCAGTCGCATCAGCCTGCAATTCAACCGGCATACTCTTGATAGCAACAGAGCGGTCGAGCTTGGTGTCACGAGCCAGATAGACCACTCCCATCCCTCCACGACCAATCATCTCAATTATTTCAAAGCTCCCGATTTTCTGGCCAACTATATCGAGTCCAGAGTCCGTATCGTCGAAGTCGCTCATATCGGCCTGCACGATAGTATGAAACAGACCATCGATCTTCTGTAAATCCCGAATGTTCTCCCTAATCTGACGATCTAAACCGGGGTATTTCTTAACAAATTCGTCTATATCAGGTTCCTGGTCCCGCAACTGCGCATCTACGAATTGCTGCACAGCTTTTTCAACGATGCTTTGCTGATTGTAGTCAAGTGATTCTGCCATCAGATATTCCTGAAAGCGGTAGTTAGCGCCGCCATCGCACGCGAGAGGAGCATTCTTACCGCATCGGCACTCTTATCCAACCTGTTCCCTATCTGACCGTAGGAGAGTCCCTCGATCTTAGTCAGGACAATTACTTCCCTATACTCGTGTTTCAACGTATCTATTGCCTTCTCAAGCCTGGCCAGGTCTTCTCCCCTGGACATTATCACGCTTGGCGTAGTGTTGTCAATAGGCCCAGGAGTTTCGAGAAAACCGCCACCAGTAGTTGGCCCATAACCACCAAGTCGAACTTCTTTACGAATATCACGTTTGTCAGCGTGTAGTTTGTCCAAATTGTCTCGAAGCGAGTTTTCAGCTATCTTTGACAGCCACCTTATGAAGTCGCCCTCGTTCTCGTATGTGAAGTCTCCTAAACCCTGCAAGGCGTGAACAAGAACATCCTGCACCAAATCCATCGATTCGAGCTTAGAGCGTAGCTCCCTGGTCATACGAAGCCTTACCATCCAGCGTACTCGCTCTGCGTAGACCTTACATAGTCGATTAAGGGCAGACTCGTCCCCATCTTTTGCAAGAGTGACTAATTGTTGTGTTTTGTAGTTGAAACTAAGCCTCAATCTTCGCTCACCTCCAAGAATCAAAGATATTTAATAAATTCTACCAAATTTTTGAAGAAAAATGCAACAAATTCGTTCGGTTGCTCTCTTTTTTCCGTTTTTTAATAGTAGAACCAGCGAGTTCAAAGAGTAGGTTTTTCAGCAAAAGAATCGCCGTGAACAAAGCTGCACACAGTGTTCGGCCTGAAAATACTAACAAGTTTTGAAAGGGCAGTAAGATGAAAAAGACAATTTCACTTTTATTGGTTTTGGCATTAGGTTTAGCTGCCGATGTCGCTAACGCAGATTTTACCTTCGGAGATGTGGAGCCACTTCCTGAGCTGATAAATACGCCCGGGATAAGTCCGGGAGATTTCACAATGACCACCGATGGATTGGAGGCATACTTCGTTTACATAAACCACCCCGGGGGCTATGGCGGAGAGGACATCTGGATCTGCCGGCGCCAGTCGCCGGAAGATGATTGGGGTCCGGCGGTCAACCTTGGGCCACCGGTCAATACCTCGGCTTCCGATGGCACACCAAGCATCTCGGCTGACGGACTAGAGCTCTACTTTGCCGATGTCGGTCCGAGCGGTTCCCCGTACCGGCCCGGCGGACACGGCGGTGGCGACATATGGGTCGCCAAGAGAAAAAGCAAAGATGAGAACTGGAGTAATCCAGTCAATCTTGGACCGACGATCAACAGTTCGTCTATGGAGACCTATCCAAACATATCAGCCGACGGCCTATCACTTTACTTCAGTAGTAGTGGTGACATATTCGTGACGACACGAGCAAGGAAAGATGATGACTGGGGCACTCCTGTGAATGTTGGGGCACCTCCCAACACTTCGTCTTGGGAAGGTTTCCCGAACATCTCACCCGATGGGCGGGTGCTTTTCTTTTACTCAAATCGGTCTGGCGGATATGGTGGTATGGATCTATACGTGACAATGCGGCCAACTGTGTTCGATTCTTGGGGGCAAGCGGTCAATTTTGGGCCGAAGATCAACACTCCATATTACGATATTTCCCCGAGCCTCTCAGCTGACGGTTGCACTCTCCACTTCGCCCACAACAATGTGAATGGATGGGGGGGTAATTTTAAGATATACCGAACGACGATCAGCCCGGTCGTTGACCTTAACGGTGACGGCATCGTCGATGCTGAAGACATGTGCATCATGGTCGAGAGCTGGGGCTCGGACTATTTCTTGTGCGATATTGGCCCAACACCCTTTGGTGACGGCATCGTCGATGTGCAGGATCTCATCGTCCTTTCTGAGCACTTGTTTGAGAATGTCGATGACCCCACGCTCGTCGCGCACTGGGCATTGGACGAAATAGAAGGCGACATAGCCATGGACAGCGCTGGTGACAACTTCGGATTTGTCGTTGGCGGTCCTGTTTGGCAGCCTACCGGTGGGCAAGTGGATGGTGCGCTTCAGTTTGATGGGGTAGATGATTCCATCATCGCCAGCCCTGTCCTGAATCCGGCAGACGGACCGTTTAGTGTTCTCGCATGGGTCAAGGGCGGTGCCGCAGGACAAACCGTCATATCCCAACAAGGTGGCGCGAATTGGCTATCCACAGATCCGTTAGGCGGTTTTCTGATGACGGAGCTTGCAGGGCCCGGCCGGTCCAGCGGTCCCTTGCTGTCCGAGACAACCATTACCGATGGCCAATGGCACCGCATAGGTTTCGTGTGGGACGGTTCGAATAGAACACTCTACGTCGATAGTGTTGCAGTGGCTCAAGACGTGCAGGATAGTCTGGAAAGCTCATCTAACGGCCTGTACATCGGCACCGGCAAAGCTATGGCGCCCGGAACCTACTTCTCCGGCCTGATCGACGACGTTCGCATCTACAACCGAGCAGTGAGCCCATAGCAAATCGCAGTGCTTACTCAATAAGCCCCGAGCGGGTAGAAAGGAAGGTGCGAAATGAGATAACTTGCGACGTCTTGGATTCGTTCATGAGGACAATTAGAAGTAGAGAGTATGTCAGACATTTTGTTAGGAGGTTAACAATGTATTCACGAATCAAGAACATTTCGATAGCTTGTATTGTTTTAATTGCTTTAAGCGGTTTTTTTCAAACAGTCACCGCCGACATAGAGGCAAACAAGGCTATTATGCTCCGTGCTGAGGAGTTCTGGAACACGGGGAACATGGCCATCGCGGACGAGGTTTACAGTGCCGAGTTTGTCAACCATGATCCGACCGCTCCTGATGTTGGCGATCTCGAGAGCTACAAAGGATTTGCCGCAGCAGTGCGCGCCGGTATGCCGGATTTCCATGTTACAGCTGAGGCCATAGTCGCAGAAGCAGACATGGTGGCAAGCCGCTGGACAGCCACCGGGACACAGACAGGTGAGCTTCTCGGTATACCGCCGAGCGGTATACAGGCCAGGTGGACGGGAATCACCATTTATCGCTACGCTGATGGCAAGATAGTGGAAGCCTGGTGGAGCAAAGACCTACAGGGGGCGCTGGAGCAGCTTGGTGCAATGGCTCCGACCCGCCAAACCTACACATGGGGTGAGCCATCGCAGGTAACCGGCGACCCCGGTGACCCGGAGACGAACAAGGCCATCGTCCAGCGTATGATTGATGAAGTCATGAACCAGCAGAATATGGGTGTCGTCGACGAGCTTTTCGCCGCCGACTACCTTATGCATGATCCCGCCTGGCCCATGGAAGTGAAGGGCCCCGAGGGCTTCAAACAATGGACTGGTATGATGCTTGATCCATACTTTTCAGACAGCCGCATGACCATTGAGAACATGATCGCCGAAAGGGATAAGGTAGCAGTCCACTGGACATGGAGTGGCACACACACAGGTGAGTTTATGGGAATCCCCCCAACAGGAAGGCAAATAGCGATCACAGGCATTAGCATCCATCGTTTCGCCGACGGTGAGTTCGTGGAGAGCTGGGCCAGCTATGATATGATGGGCATGATGCAACAGCTCACGGCCGAGGAATGGCCGCTGGCCGGCACCTGGTTCGGCACCAACAGCCATGGACACGCCATTCTCCTCACCATCACGCCGTTAGGGCTGGAGAACGACCGGTTCGTCTGCGCCCTGGATATTGCACACGACCCCAGCTTCGGGGGCATGTTCCCGGGAACCATCGCCGCGACGAACATGCGCGGGATGTACGTCAAAACGCAATTGAACACGTATGCCTTTACCATCATGTCGTACGGATTAGCGGAACCGGCGGAGGGCGAGTCAGCCCGTCAGGTGGTCTACATCCAAGTCGTCAGCGGCCAGTTCATTCTGACCGACGAGAATACATTCGCATCGGACCTTTACACCGCGGCCCTGTACGCCCCCGACCAGGATCCGTTTGGCGATGAGCCGCCGGCGTACGGGTGTTATCCCGTATCGGGAACCTACAAACGGATGCCGGTGGTTCCTGTCTGTGGTCTGTGAGCTGCCACCACCTGAGCCAGTGGAGGAATAGACGTTTAGTCACGTAGAGCATTGCATTGCGAATCGCTCGGGGCTGCGGACATCGTTCGCAGCCCCATTGTGTCTGGCATATCACGGTGCTTCCAGGGCCCGCATAGCGATGAGCATAGAACCTATAGTGATGCCCGCCCAAGAAATACGTAGATGTTCTCTGTGTTTGAAAGAGCATTTTTCTATATTTCTTAACAGTTTTCCTCACAGGTCATTCGGCCCGCTGGAATCGCAAGCCATAATCACAGACGGTCAGTGGCACCATATTGGCCTCGTTTACGCTCTCGACGGGCTGCAAAGACGCTTGTACGTGGATGGAGTTGAGGTCGCCGGGGACACCGCTTTTGTGGACGGGGTACTTTCGGATGGCGGTCTTCACTTTGGCGCCGACAAGAACCTTTCCACAACGAGTTTCTGGTTAGGTCTGATTGACGATATTCGCATTTACCCCATGGCCCTGACCACAGAAGAAATCGCGACACTGGCACAGTAGGTCCATTTGAAAGATACAACACGTATGTAATACCCAATGGGCTGGCAGTATGCGGGACTGCCAGCCCTTTTTGTTTGGAATCTTCCATTGAAACCGTTCACAATTTTGGTTTTGTCGGTTACATTTACAAATTTCAGCCGAGGCCTTTGTCATTGATTATTTACAAGTTATTAATGATTGTTTTTAAGTTTTTCCGCGTTCACCCCGTGAGATAGGCAAAGCCGTTATCTCACAGGGTAAATCCGCGAAATCCGCTGTTTAATCTCGTATCTCGTATTGCATCCCCAGATTTCCGCAAGTCAAGGGCATATTTTTCGCAAAAGTTGATTGCATTCCTTGTGCTTTACGCATAGAATCCATGGCTATTTATTTAATAGACAAGCTTAAATGATACTGAAATCGCCTTAGATGTCCTGAAACCTGACATAACGGAACAGATTGGGCAAAAAGTAGTAAAAGGATATTTTTATGGGAAGACGCAGAGAAAGACTCGATAGTAGACGGGAAAAACAGAAAAAAACGCGTAGCGCCAATGCCCCGCGCAAGACCAAAGAACGTGCACGCAAAGCCGCTCAAGCCGCGGCCGGAACCAATTAACACCTGTGTAGAAAATGATTGGCCTCCGGCGAAGACGCCAGGTCGAAAACGATATTAGTCGGCAGATCGAAAAGAACCGGTTCGATCAAATACTGTTTGGACACCCGGCGTGAAAGATCGATGTATATCCAGACCAGGCTATACGTGCTGATCACTGTCACCAGCCATTAATAGCTGGCTGTCCTTAGTTTGATCCACCACGAAGTTAAGATGAGAAGGCTATTCCCCTCGGGCCTGTGAGGCTCGATAATACGCACTCGTATTTTAAGGTGCAATTGACAACGTCAATAAAGGAGAATAGCCATGACTAATGTAACAATCG
>JBARRE010000600.1:0-3074 GCA_049644065.1 Sedimentisphaerales bacterium
TAGGGCAACGCAGGCGTGCGACCTGAGCGCCGTGTCGGTGCTATACAGCAGTGCGGCTCTGGGAGACTCTCGGAGCCGCTTTATTAGCTGCTGGTAGCCCTAATGCGATAAACGCATTCTAACACGACACTGTTTTCCCCCACGATTAAGAACGTGGGTATAGATCATCGTGGTCTTTACTTCCAACGACACTGACCGTTGAGTTAGCCAAAACTTTTACTATTTGTCAGGTTATTAAAAGTCTTACGCTCTTCCAGCTTTTATCAATCAAATTAACATTTTTTCTCAAGACGTCAATTAATTGATTCAAATGCTCTGTTGAAATCCTGTCATTTCGACCGGAGTGAGCGAAGCGAACGTAGCGGAGAAATCTATTTTTTATCAGATTTCTCGACTACAGCCCTTCGGGCTTTCGCTCGAAATGACATGGCATATTTAGAAGCTGCCCAATTATCTCGATGCGTCGGGATTCCACAATTCTTGTTTGGCGTAGCCCTGGTGAAAACAGATTGCATTTTTGACTTTTACTTTTTGCCTTGTGCCTTTTTACCTTCTCAAAGCTTACCATTGGGCTTCAATGTATGGCCCGGCAGGGCCTTCGGGTATCTTCTTTGGTCTTGACTTTAGAATGGCTTCGGCAACCACAATATCACTTTGGCGGGTAATTTTAATATTCGAAGAGTCCGTTTCAACAATTGTTACCTTGTGACCCAACGCTTCGACTAATTGCGTATCATCACTTATTATGCTCTTATCGAGGTTATCGAGGTTTTCGTATGCCTTTTTGAGCAGGGAAGCAGAAAATATTTGTGGTGTCTGAGCTTCATAAAGATCGGTTCTGTCGATGGTTTGCGTTATAATATTATCCTTCACTTGTTTAATTGTTGCCGTAACCGGACAGGCAGGTATCGCTGCACCGCTCTTGGCAGCGGCGGTGATAGTGGAGTCTATGATTTCTTCCGTCACACAACACCGGCAGGCATCGTGAACGGCAATAAGATCGATCTCGTCCTTAATAAGCTCGATCCCTTTATTGACAGTATCGAAACGCTCAGCTCCGCCCAGGAAGATTGACACACCAAAGAACTTCAGATTAGGGCCCCATTTGACGCTCACTAATTCTTCATCCTCGGGCGAGATACCTAATAGAACCTGTTTTACGTCATCGCGATTGGAGAAAAGCTCTACACTACGGAAGAAAACCGCCCTGCCGGCTACATCAACAAATGCCTTATTTCTTTTTCCCCCGAATCGGCTGCTGGCCCCGGCAGCACAAATTATCGCAGCAACATTTTGACTCATAGCAAAGGTTCCTTATAATAAGTTCATCATTATGCTTTCAATATTAATATTCAATTCCCCTTCTTGCCGGCTGACCTTTATCGAACGGATGCTTTATATTTTTCATTTCCGTCACTAAATCCGCTAATTCTATCAATTCCGTGGTTGCACCCCGGCCGGTTAAAATGATTTCCACCGCCGAATCTCTCTTATCTATAAGATCTCTGACATCTTCAAATTTGGCCAGGCCTTCCGAAAGGCAAAATACGATCTCATCAAGTATCAGCACATCGTAAAATCTTTTCTCCGCCGTCTGTGTGATTCTTTTAAGGGCATCGCTGATTGCGGCCTGTATCTTAGTGACGGCTTTTTCGTCCTCTAAAGACCCGGACATATCCCACGGCACATCGAGCGTTTCAACTCTGATTCTAACGGCCCCCAACTGAAGTGCGAAACGTTCCCCGATATCGAGAGTCGCCGGCTTCAAGAATTGATAGATCAGCACCTTGTTGCCCTGACCTGCGGCACGCAGTGCCGAGCCGAACGCAGCTGTCGTTTTGCCCTTGCCGTCACCGGTATAAATCTGCACAAGCCCTTTTTCCAGCATAGCGGCATTATACGCATATTCGTCACAAGATAAAGCGTTAAATTAAGTAACGAAGGTTTGCTCAGTCGAGGACTTTGATTTCAGCGTTCCATTATTTGCCGGAGTTGGAACCATTATCTTAGGAAGCCGATTCTGCGGGAAGCTCGCCGGCTATTTGGGAAGTGGGTTCGGCCATAATGGATATATCCGTGGAGTATTCAGGATAGGAAAGAGAAAAAATCTTCTTGAAGGCAAGCTTGGTTTTGTCCCGAAGCAGGTCCAGGACGTAAAATTCATTCACATTTTTCAAGGCGTTGTTCCGGGCTTCATCGTCAAGAGCAAGCACTTCATCAGAGCTGAAATCTTCTATGATGTCATACTTCCAGGGGACATTTTCCGCCTTCTCCAGAGGCAGTTTATAAAACTTCCGGTTGTAAATCTCACAGCTCAGGATTCTCGGGCTCGGCAGCGTTATTCGAATTATATGCTGCGAATCATCGACAGTATAATCCAGTTGGTCCAGGTCGAAACCGAGCTTCAATTTGGCTGTATATCTAAGCAATCCTCTCTTCCAGCGAACGGTAATCAGGCTGGTCTTCTTTTGCTTGATCTCGGCGACGCCTTCGGTGATATACTCCAGAACCGCCAATTCCGCTATCGCCTGGATGGATTTGATAAGAAATGTACTCGTCTTCGATTCGGTCGGCGCCGCGCAGGCCAGCTTCCTGCCTATAAAGAAAGCCAGCACACCTATTATTACAACGCTGGTAATATAGACGGCATACCACATATTAGTCATCCCCGTCAAAACTGAAGAAATCTTCGGTCTTCAAAGCCCTCAAACTTGCCTGAATTATCCTTATTTTTCGTATTCGTCGCTTTTCACACAACCCAATAACGTCGATGGCAAGCATCGTCTTTCAGGCAACAAAATAACCGCAAGCGACAGCAGCGTCAAAATAAAAATCCAGCTCTAATAAGTAACCAATGCACAATTCAAAGTTTTTTGGTATTGTCCCACAAGCTGTGGGAAAACAGTATCGTGTTAGAATGCGTTTATCGCATTAGGGCTACCAGCAACTAATAAAGCGGCTCCGAGAGTCTCCCAGAGCCGCACTGCTGTATAGCACCGACACGGCGCTCAGGTCGCACGCCTGCGTTGCCCTATCCTCCGTGCCGGCAAGGAGATAGTAAAATTATTGTCGGG
>JBARRE010000601.1:0-2392 GCA_049644065.1 Sedimentisphaerales bacterium
ATTCCATCCCGTATTTCTTATGGTAGCCGAAGGACAGGCAGTGCACATCGTAGCCCCTGTCAACCAGCATCTTTTCCAGCTCGGCGAGCATCCAGACCGCCTGCTTTTCCGGCGCCTTGTCGATTGACAAGTGAACGTTCGGGCACAGCACGATCGGCCGTTTCCCGATAAGCTCCGAGAGCATCTCGAATTCATCCGCCGCCTGTTTTAATTCCTGTTTGTCGTCATACATTTCAACGCAAACGAATATCAGCATGACGTTCCTGAAGGCCATTCTGGGCTGCGTCGATGAAATCGTATCAGGATCGATCCGTGAAGAGCGCTCCTTGTCCTCGAAATAACATGATGAACACTGGTAACAATCCAGAATCATATCGGTTTCTCAGCCTTGCGTGTTTTCGTCGTCGATCTGGCGCCGTTTGTGCGTCTGGCTCGCGGCGAGCTTTTGGCCTTTTTCAGCCGGGACGCGATATTCGCATCGACGCGGGACGCAAACAGCCCCACGTCCGCGGTCGCGGCTTTATCCGCAAATCCGACGCCGTTCAGGGCACGCACGACCTCTGCGGCTTCCCAGAACTCATCGGAACAGGTCATTGTCTTGCCCTCCTGACGCGTCAGGGATTTTAGAAAAACCGGCAGACACCCGTCACGCAGCGCTCCTGCGTAATCGCTCAGCAATTCTTGAATTTTCCGGTTCATATCAGCCATGGTCACGCTCCTTTATACAATCTTCCCGTCACTGGTCGTGACAGTATTCACTCATCATTTTTTTCAGTTTCAAAATAGTTCTAAACTTCAGCATTTTCACCGCCCCGACTGTTGTCTTTAGCTCGTTGGCAATCGCCCTTACCGACATGCCTTCCAGCCAAAGCTCGATTGCCCGCCGCTCGCGCGCCTTGAGTCTTCCCAGCGCCTTGCCGAGGGCCTCTTTTAGCTCGCTTTGCGACATCGTATCGAGGGTTCCCAACTCCGGAGCGGTCAGGTTCGTCAAATCATTCTGAGATAAGTACAAATGCCGATTCATTCTTCTATAGACTTCTCTAAGGCGTTTACGCATATAATAAAGATAAACGGTTCGCAGCAGTTGCCGCTCGTTTTCAACATCCTGCAGGCGGTCCGGATTTTCCCATATATCTCCGTAAACATCTTCGAGCACGTCCTCACATTCAACCTCATTGCCCAAATATCGGTATAAATACCTTATAAACACATTAAACGTTTCTCTTACAAAAGGCTCCATCGCCCTTCGCCGGCGATCAACGTCCGGGGCGTTGAGTCCTTTCAAAGCATTTCGCAGCCGCCTGTTCATTGCAAGTCTGTTGCTCCCAACTTTGTGTCGAGGGCTTCTATTGTGTCGCGGGCATCTTGCCCGCGATTCGAGGGCGGGACGCCCTCGACACGTCCCGCGACACAAAGGCTTCTGCCCTCATATAAAAGGCAATAACTTCACGATTAGTCACAACAATTGTACACAAAAACAAAAATTCCTTCAATAACCAACTTTTCAATACTGAAAAAAGGGAAAATCCACCTCGGTGATTCCCGCAGGATGGATGTTGAATGGGCACTTTCAACGCTGAAAACCACACAATATAGGACGCAAACTGCGGAGGGCAAGAAAGACTCTAAATATCCCCCAATAATCATTTTCATAAACCGCTGATAAACGCAGATTAACGCTGATTTTTCTGGCCACAGAGAACACCGAGGGCACAGAGAAAGAGTCAAATAATCATTAATCAATCATCAATAATCATTCGAGAAGTTCCCACCAAAGTCTCGGATAGTCCTGGCCTTCGAGAATCCACCAGATGTCTTCGGTGCCGTTTTCCATTTCGTCCACGAAGTCCCAGTCGGAATCAATCGAATAGAGACTACGATTCCTTTCATGCTGCTTCTACATGAGCGTCTATTTTCTTTATGCCTGCTTCTAAATTACACTTCTCCGAAGGTTTACTGCGAGAATCTTGTAACCAAGAGGCAATGATGCTTGATATGTTTTCCTTAAAACCAGGTGGGAGTTTACGTATTTCCACTTCATTATATTCTTTTGGATAAACTATACTTTCAGACTCCAAAAAGCATTTCATACAATTTAATATGCCAACTCCGAAAAACATGTATTGATAAATTGCGTCACTTGTTGGTTTTATTGTGGGCTCAAGAAGGGCTGCAATAGACTTTAGATCCAATATTTTATTGAGTTCATGACATTTAGCCAAATAGTAAAAAAACAATACTACTATAAGTGATGCATTTGAAGCATCAAAGTTAAAGGTCTTATTCGCCAAAGGTGTCGCGTTAATACTGCTGACTGTCGCCGGACTTTGAAACAATTTTCCAACAACCTTCTCAAGCGACAAAGCCTGATCTGCCATTTTGTCGGCTTTCT
>JBARRE010000602.1:0-14948 GCA_049644065.1 Sedimentisphaerales bacterium
CCATCTTTCCACGTATACCATATCTGGTTATCGGCGGCGTCGTAGCTCTCGAAGTCGTCCAGTACAAAATATTCCTGTGTCGTAAAGTACCAGATATTCCCCTGCCATATTCCGGGCGTCTCGACATCATTGACCTCATCGACCCGCCAGAAGTAAGTCTTGCCCAAATCGAGGGCCAGCGGACCATAGCTGGTCTCTGTTACAGTCTCTACCGGAGCAGTGCCGTCTACCACCGCCTGCGAGTCCTCGCTAAAGTAAACATCGTGCTTATCCGCCTGTCTTCCAGCCCTGAAGCCAAGGGCCAAATCCAGCTCTACATCCCATGCTCCGACAGCCGGATCGGGCTCTCTTGCCTGTACGGGTATGGAGAAAAATCTCACTTCACTGAGACCGAACTGCTCCAGGATGCTCTTCCAGTTGCTGCTGGCTGTCAGCTTGATGTATTTTGCCGCTACGCCGCCCATATCGATGGTAGTATCATGCGCATAGTCAGCCGTACCGGGCGCCTGGGTAAATTCATGCGTCGTTCCCAATGTCGTATAGTCGATGCCGTCGACGGAATATTCGATAGTAACATCTTTAAATCCTAAACCGATAACCGACTCCAGACTCTCATTCGAGTTCCAAACCCACATTTCATAGACTTTTTGAACACTTTGGAACTCAAATTCGATCCAGCTCGGCTGATTTGCATCCGCAGCACTCAGCCACATCGTGCCTTCACCTGTGTTGCCGTGCAATAAACCGTCGGCATCCAATCCCGAACCATTCACGGCATTAACTGCCTCTTTGCCATCCTCGCTGCTGGAAGCCGTGGCGACTACATTCTCGATAGTATAAGCAAATAGCTCGGTCGTAAAACTCCAGACATCACCTTTGCGTACGGTATTATCGGGCGCGGCATTAACCTCATCAACCCGCCAATAATAAATTTCTTCGAATTCAAGTCGCTCAGGCAGAGCATAACTATTCGGAATAGTGCGGCCCTTATAGACACCTGTCGGGTCAGCCGTGGCCGTGGCCTGATCCACATCGTCGAAAACGTCTCCGAAGTATACATCGTGCGTCGTGGCAAATAATCCCGTTTCCCAGCCGAGCACAAGGTCCCGCGGCACATCTTTCGCGCCGTCTGTGGGATTTGGACTGAACGCTATTATTCGGGGGCCGCGTATGCTCTCGGGGGGGCCGGGTTCCGAGCCCGAAAGCGTGAAATCGGGATTGGTCGTCAGAACTATCTTATCGACAATAAGCTCGTCCTCGCGCATCCAGATGTTCAGAGTGTGAAGCCCGGTGGAGGTGACCTCAAAACTCGCCGGTTCGGGATCCATAGTATCATTGTTCCAAACGTATCCGTTGCTCCAGCCGCCACTCATTCGGTCAGAAGTGTCTATTCCCTCACCATCCAGACCGGCATGGCAGGAGTCACCGTTTCCGTCGGGACCCCAGGCGAGCACCCATACATAATGCGTGCCTGTCTTGACAAAGTCGACCTCATAGTCCAGCCGTGCACTTTCGGTGAGATAGGTAGTGTCGTTTGAACCCTCATCGGCGACCTGCATACCCATGATGCCGGTAAAGCCTCCCGTGGGCCCAACTTCCTCCCATCCACTGCCATTCTGGCCTGGAGCTTTGTTGTCATAGTGCTCGGCTTCCACCGAAACGATCCCATCCGGACCGGGATCCTGGTTGAGCGGCTTGGCATTTGTTAAACCCGCAGCCAAACCAAGCACCAAAGCAAAAAAAGTCACTTTTCTACACATAATAATGCTCCTTTCAAAAAACGTTAATCTTAACAGCCGATAATATTCCCCGCCTTGGCTATAAACTTGAATTTGTGTGCGCCCCGCACATTTTTACGGTTTGAAATGGCCTCCTTCCGAAGCTAAATATAAGGCCCGATAAATAACATCAAACTCTAAAACTTAATTCAGACTTTAAATCGGTTAATAGACCCGGATTCTATAGTTTTTCTATCCTACTTATACCACATTACCCAACTCCCCGTCAAGGATAACTGCATAGAATGCATAGAAATAGAAAAAAGCGGTAGGATTTGCTCGAAAATACACAGTTTCAGCATATGCAAGTTTCAACAGACACATGGCAGAGAAGATATTCTGATAAAATGCTCAATTACCGCCGGTTTATTAATTGGCCATTCTCAGTAGTCTTTGAAATTTTTCATCCACGCGGGCCAATCGGTTGACTGGGCGCCGCCGGCCATGGTCCAGGAGCCAGCCTGGGGATATGCCTTATGCCATTTCAAAGCCCATATCTCCTTGAGACCGACTTTCCTCGCAGACCAATCCAGAAATGCCATGTTTATAAACGCGTCATGCCGGTCGATGCAGATACGTCTCATATGCTGCATGCCCTCCCATACCTGATCCTGCGTTTCCGGCGGGGCATCCGTATGTCTCGGGAAGACATTGAACCTAAGAGCATCCATAAATAGAGGTACATAGCCGGCACCGTTTACGTTGGGAGTTCTCCAGTTATTAACTGTTTCAAAATCTTCATAAACCGTAGTGTATGATGGGGGCGGATCTTCCACCCAACCATTTATACCGTAGCTGCCCCAGTCACCTTCTTCGGCATAGCCCTGACCCCAGAATCTGCCCCAGGCTGAAAACACATTAAATTGGGGCGACTGATTGCCATTCTCATCGATCAGAGGCGTCAGTGCGGTAGGACAGCAGCGTATGAGGTGATCGTTTTTATAATACGGCCTTAGCGCATTCATCCAATGGTATGTATGTCCATCTCCAATACCCGCCTGGAACCTGCTGCTGTTATCTTCGGTGTACATCGAGAAGAAGAGATTCCACTGTTTTAGGTTCGCCAGGCAACTTATTGTCCTGGCCTGCTGCTTTACCCGTTGCAGGGCCGGCATTAAAATCGCCATCAACAACGCAATAATAGCGATTACGACTAAAAGTTCTATCAAAGTAAAACCACCCGTTTTTCGCTTGTGCATAATCAAACTCCTCTGCATATATTTCTGCTACTAAACTAAGTTATGGGATGCGCAAAACGATTATCCTGTTCTGCCGTATTTAGTAATTTCCTGTGTTCTTTAGACCCTTCTTCAATTCACAGTCGTATTATACCTCCAAATCTTCTTTACTGCAACATCAAAATCGCCCAAAATCAGAGAAATATGAAGATATTGCATAGTATAACGCGACAATGAATAAGGCTAAATAGCCTCACAATACCTCATAAGTACTTTATAGAAGGTGCTCTCGCAGCACAATTTTCGTGAGGATAAAAAAACCATGTGTCCGGACAAGATTTTGCTTGAAGAGAAGCATCAAATCTGCTATAAAAAATGTGAAGTTTGTGCTTTATGGCAGAATTTTCATATTTCTATCTACGGCTTGATTTTGACTTCGGAAGGAGGTAAAGCCAAACCATAAGCAATTGTCCTGGTTAGACATAGATAAAATTTGGTGAAGTTGGGAATTTTACGGTTCTATTTTGATTTAAATCAAAATAGAGACCAGTTATTGCTTAATTTCATTATTTTGAAAGAGGATTATTATGTTTAGAAAATCGTTTTATTTAGCCTCTTTTGTTTTTGTGCTCAGCTTGACTGCCAGCGTGGTCATAGCGGGCGTCGATTACGGAGATCCGGACGGGGGTTGGACGTATATTTACACCGGCGATGCGGGTGCTCCCGGTGCAGACTTCTCGGCATTGGATGGAACCTGGAGCCACGACAACGGCTCAGACTCATGGGATGAGTCTGAGATTGGTTCCGGCATACCCGGTGGCGTCAATGCGTTAACCGAAGAGAATGTAGCGTTTGTTCGTCTCCAGGAAACCGGGGACCCCAGAGATCATGGCGAGAGCGATCCCAGTAACCGCAAGATCTTCTTCGGCCACCAGCTTATTGATGAGATCGACCAGTCAGTAGCGGACGAAATCCTATCGGTACATGGCATTACGATTTCGTTCCGTGCTCGTCTTTCCACAAGCCCACCACTGGACGACCTTCATCCGGACGGAGGCGGCGCGGTTGCTCCATTGCCGACCGGCGGCGACGGGTACGTACCCCATGATGGCGGCAAGGCCTGCTTCGGCGTCCATCAAGAGGCCGGAGGTGACCAGACGATTAGTTTTGCCATTTCGCTGGCCTCTGACGATGATGAGATCTCAGTCAACGGGCTAACCATGAACAAGCTCAACGGCACCTCCCCCTCAGGCGATGTGGACCTGCAAGGAACTGAAAGTGGTACGGTAAATATCATGGAGATTGCCGACCTGGCCGTCTGGCACGAGTTTTGGATCACCATTGAGCCAGATACGAGTGGAGGCGGTACGCATAAAGCTATGATCTACGTAGATGGCTCGTCCACGCCTAATGAGTTCCATGTAACCGCGGGCGATGGTGGTGACTTTACCGAAAGCTATATATCTCTTGGTGTGGGAGCCACGCCACAGAGCGGCGCCATCGACGTGGACTTCTTTGCTTATAAAGAAGGCCTTATCACTCCGGCTCCTTCCGATCCGGACAAGGCCCGTGCTATTACTCCGGCTCCGGATTCAACCGTCACCCTGGCGGATGCGACACCATTGAGCTGGAAGGCGGGAGAGAGCGCCGCCAGACATGATGTGTATTTCGGGACCAGTGAAAACGACGTAAACGACGCCGATACGACCGATACGACAGGCATCTATCAAGGCCGTCAGAATCTTGTTATCTATACTCCATCGGAGGCTCTTGAATTGGGCCATAGTTACTACTGGCGAATAGATGAAGTAGAAGCTGATGGTGCTACTATACACAAAGGCGATGTCTGGAGCTTTTCGATTTTAGACCACATAATTGTGGACAATTTTGAAGATTACGATACAGGTGACAACCAGATATGGTACGCATGGCATGACGGGCTTGGCTACGGCGAGCCGACCGTTCCACCATATTTTGCCGGCAACGGCACCGGCGCCGCAGTGGGCGACGAAACCACGAATTCCTTCACCGAGGAGACTATCGTTCACGGCGGCCGTCAGTCGATGCCGTATCTTTACAACAACAATAAACAAGGCTTTCTGAAGTATTCAGAGGCGACAAAGACATTGACTGACGCCAGGGATTGGACCGAACAGGGTGTCAAAGCACTATCGCTGTGGTTTAGAGGCTACCCGGCCTATCTCGGCGGCTTCACAGAAGCTCCGGCCGGCACCTACACGATGACCGCCGAGGGTGCTGACATCTGGGGCAACTCCGACCAGTTCCATTTTGCCTGGCAGGAACTCACCGGCGCCGGCACGATTGTTGCAAAGGTCGAGAGCGTACAGGACACGGATCCCTGGGCCAAGGCCGGTGTGATGATTCGTGACACGCTTGCCGCAGACGCAGTACATGCGATGGTGGCAGTCACACCCGGCAACGGCATCTGGTTCGGACGTCGCACAGTTGCGGGCGGCGCCAGTGACAGTGACAGCCAGGCCGACCTGACCGCGCCGTACTGGGTAAAACTGGAGCGTACAGTCGGCGGGCTCGTCAGGGCCTACTACTCGGCCGACGGCAGCTCGTGGACACAGTTAGGTTCGTCTATACCGATTAACATGAATATACCGATGTATATCGGCCTGGCAGTGACCAGCCACAATCCCGGCGTCGCATGTGAGGCCAGATTCTCCAACGTCACGAGCAATGGTGTGGGCCCCTGGACCGACCAGGATATCGGTCTGACCAGCAATGAGGCGGCACAGATGTACGTAGAGATCGCAAACAATAACGGCACGACCGGCATAGTATATCACGACAATCCCGATGCAACGCTGATCAACTCCTGGACGGAATGGAATATCGACCTGAAAGACTTCAGCGACCAGGGCGTCGACCTGACCGACGTCAACAGCATTACAATTGGCTTCGGCGATGCGAGCAGTTCGCAGCCAGGCGGCTCGGGAAAAATGTTCATTGATGATATCCGGCTGTATCGGCCGAGATATGTTCCCGATAAGGTTGAACCGCTTGCAGCCGATTTCACCGACGATGGCATCGTGAACTTCAGAGACCTTGAGATTATGATGGATGATTGGCTCATGGGTGACCTCACGAGACAGGGCCCGTTGCTGATCCACTACAAATTCGACGAGGGAGAAGGGACGGTCGCAGCCGATAGCAGTGGCCAAGGCAGTGACGGCACGTTTTCCGGCACGGCCACCTGGTCGGCGGAAGGCAAGATGGGCGCTGCGGCCTCATTTGACGGTGGCGTCGGCGAGGTCAGGGGCGCCAGCCCGTATCTTAATGGGCTCGATGCGATGAGTTTCGGCGCGTGGATCAAATCGAATGTTGTTGACACCGACGCAGGAGTCATCATCTTCGCGAACCCGGCCGGAAATGACCAGCGCGACATTCGCTACGATTTAGCTGGATCCTCGGGAGGAGAAGCTAACGTGATCAAGTACGGCGTAGCCACCGAAGAAGGATCGTACGAGAACGAAAGCGCCGCCAACGTCCAGACCACTCAGTGGCAGCACGTGATGGTGACCTGGACCAGTGGCGAGGCCGCCAAGTTGTACATCAACGGCGTTCTGGATACACCGACAGCCGAGGCTGATGTCATCGGCGGAACAACGACCGGCTACACGGATGTGATTGTCGGTCGCGGCGGCAAAGACACCGACGGTAGCTGGGATGGTCTTGTAGATGACGTTCGTGTGTATGAGGTTGCTTTGACAGCCCAGCAGGTTCAAACCGTGATGAACGGTGGCGACTTGCCGGTGGTCGATACATACGTACCGTTGACGTCGCAAGCCAACATCTCCGACGACGAGCCGGTTAACTCCAAAAGGGTCAATTTCAAAGACTTTGCCGTCCTGGCCGATGAATGGCTCCAACAGCTCATCTGGCCTGCGTGGTAATGGGCGTTCGTGAATTCACGCTTGGCGGCAATGAAAAAAAATTGTATCAATTCGGGGCCTATGCTGATTGGCTCGGTATAGGCCCCGCCTTTTTGAGGAATTCTGAAATGCAGGCAAACCATCATATGGCAATTGGCAACTTACAGAACGATGATGGCTTAATGTCGAACGGCCGCGGATGGATACAAAAAGTGCTTTTGTCTCTGCTATTACTAACTGTCGGGTTGCTCGTGTTTGTTCAGACGCCATATCTTCAGAGAGATTCGAACTCCGAGAGTGTGGCCGATTTTAGCAATCCGAGATTTGTGCCCAAACGATGGGTGGATGAAAATCGTTCGGCACCACACCTATCTGATTATGCATTCATGGCACAGGAATCGGAGGTGCAGGAGCCTTCGCTCATTATCAGTGAGTTTATAGCGATCAACGGCAGTAAGCCGCCGCTGGACGCCGGGGAGCTTCTGGACGAAGACGGGGATTCATCCGACTGGATCGAGATCTACAATCCTACGGACACAGCAGCCAACCTGGATGGTTGGTATTTGACTGATGTTATCGACAATCTGAGCCGATGGAAATTCCCGTCCGTCCAGATCCAACCAGGCCAGTTCAGGATCATCTTTGCTTCAGGCAAAGACCGTGACGATCCGGACGATGAACTGCATACCAACTTCAAGCTAACTGGAAGCGCCGGCTTCCTGGCTCTCATCAAACCTGACGGCGAGACGATCGAGCACGCTTATGAGTATCCAAAGCAATTCGGCAATGTTTCATACGGGCTCAGTAGCGGCGCGGCCGTCTTAGCAACTGAAACAACGCTCATAGCGGAATCCGCACCTGCAAAGGCACTGATTCCAACAGATAACTCCCTTGGTTTGAGTTGGACCGAGCCGGCATTTAATGATTCGCAATGGCGCAGCGGCAAAACCGGCGTCGGTTATGACTACGGAGCCTTGATCGGCCTTGACGTCAGCGCGATGAGGAATGTCAATCAGTCAGTATACGTCCGCATTCCGTTTCTCGTCGTGGATGTCTCGGTCATCAACGAACTGACGTTGCGCATGAAATACGAAGACGGTTTCGTGGCTTATCTGAACGGCCATGAGCTGGGATCAGACAATGCACCCGGCTCTCATGAGCTGACATGGAATTCCGGTTCGAACGGAAACCGGGATGACAATCTTGCCGTCAATTTTCAGGATTTTGACATTAGTGCTTACAAGGATTTCCTTGTTCTGGGTCTAAATGTACTGGCAATTCACGGCCTGAACGGCAGTATGGGAAGTTCGGACCTGCTTATTCTGCCGGAATTGATCGCCACAGAGCTTGAATCAATCGAGCTTTCTGCGGATGCCGAAGGTTACTTCGACAGGCCCACTCCCGGCGGAAAAAACAGTGGAGCCATACCAAATCTCGGCCCAGCCATACGAAACGTCACGGAGAATCCGCCACAGCCAAATTCTAACGAAGACCTGATCATCAGGGCCGAGGTAACAGAGACATTCAATCCTATCTCCTTTTTATCACTGGGTTATTATATCAATTTCAGCGGTGGCAACAGCATAACGATGTTCGATGACGGACTTCATAACGACGGAGCGGCCAACGACAATATATACGCCGCCACCATTCCAGCCGATAAATACGGTCCCGGCGACATGGTCCGCTGGAAGATTATGTCGTTTGATACCCAGTACAATATCTCCAACAACCCTCCTTTTCTCATAAAAGAAGGAAGAATACAATCGCCCGAATATTTTGGCACGGTGGTAGCCGACCCGTCCATTCGCACTGCGCTGCCGGTCTTTCATTACTTCGTCGAAAATACCGGCGCCGCAGGCAGCCGCTCAGGCACCCGGGCATCCGTGTTCTATGACGGCGAATTCTATGACAATGTTTTCGTACGCCTTCGCGGCGGCTACACTACTCACGGGCGAAAGTTCGAATTCAACGACGGTCATCATTTCAGCTTCGATCCCGGCCTGCCGCGCGTCGACGAAATCAATCTGAACGAACGAGGAGGCGACCCAACCTACATACGCCAGGTCCTGGGCTGGGAGACATATGTTAACGCCGGCCAACCCGGCAGTCTTTCGTTTCCCATGCACGTAAGGCGCAACGGTCAGTATCATGCCGTCCGAATTTTCGTCGAACAGCCGGACCGGGACCTGCTGCGCAGAAACAACCTTGACCCGGACGGCTCGCTGTACAAAATGTATGACGACCTGCAAGACGGAAGAATCGACGGGGAAGGTATCCACAGGAAAAAGACCCGCCTGGACGAGGACTCCAGCGATCTTCTGGCACTGGCCGGCGGCATTGACACCCGCAATGCCAACCGGGATCAATTCGTGTTCGACAACGTCAATATCCCCGCGGCGATAAACTACTGGGCCTCATCGGTAATCATGCACGAAAACGACCATACCCACAAGAACTACTACGCATATCGTGACACATGGGATCCCGTAAATAATCCCGGCGGCATGAACGAATGGATGTTCCTGCCCTGGGACAAGGACCTGACTTTCGGTATTAACAACGGTATCGGCGGCGTCATCGCTGATCAGGACTGGCCGGGAGATATACGCTCGCCAAGTCATCCGTTTTACGGTTGTTCCGAGCACCAGAAGAACGACCGCCAGTGGAACTGCCTGATCGACGCCCTTCACGACAACGAAATAATTCGCCGGATGTATCTTCGCCGGCTGCGAACGCTGATGGACGAGCTGCTCCAGCCGCCAAATACGCCATTAGCACAACGCAAGTTCGAAAAGAGAATAGACGAACTAAGGGCACAACTCGACATCGAATTAGGCTCCAGCGGATGGTACAACGACCTCGAAAGGATAAAGAACGAATATCTGACGGTCCGGCGGCGGCACCTGTTTGAAAATCACAGTATCCACAATCCCGGTTACAACCAGAATGCCGGCATTCCCGATGCCCAGCCGACAAACGTTACGGTCAATTTCGGTTCGATCGATTTCAATCCCGTCTCCGGTAACCAGGACGAAGAATACATTGAGCTGTCCAATCCCAACGCATTTGAGGTTGATATTTCCGGCTGGAGTCTGCAAGGCGGCGTAGAACATCTATTCCCGCCGGGCACCGTCATTCCAAGATACGGCAAACTCTACGTCACGCCAAATGCCGTAGCCTTCCGCAACCGCACGAGAAACCCGAGGGGCGGCCTGCATTTACTCGTACAGGGCAACTACAAAGGCCATCTCTCTAATTGGGGAGAAACTATAAATCTTCTCGGCAGCAACGGGACTCCGGTCAACACCCTTACTTACCCGGGCGATCCGAGCGATCAGCAGAGATACCTGCGGGTAACGGAAATGATGTACAATCCGGCAGATGGGGATGTTTTTGATAGCCAGGAGTATGAGTACATCGAGCTGAAGAACATCGGAACCGCCCCGCTTCCATTAACCGGCGTGATATTTACAGACGGAATTTCGTTCAACATCCCCAGCATAACTTTAGCTGCCGGCGATTATGTCTTGGTCGTGAAAAATCAAGCCGCATTTGCTTCGCGATACACAGTGCCAGGCAACGTACAGGTTTTAGGCCCATACGACGGACAGTTATCCAACAGCGGAGAGAACCTTAAACTGGAAGACTCCACTAACAGCACGATTCTGGAATTCGTTTACAAAGACGGCTGGTACGATATTACCGACGGGATGGATTTTTCTCTAACCGTAAAGAATCCAACGAGCACAGACATCAATCAGTGGGACAGTAAAAGCAACTGGCGCCCCAGCGCCAATCCAGGCGGCTCGCCCGGCTGGGACGATACGGAACAGATCCTCGCGCTCGGCGAGGTGGTAATTAACGAACTCTTAGCTCATTCACACGCCGGGGCTCCGGACTGGATCGAGCTGTATAATACTACCAATGCTGCCATCAATATCGGCGGCTGGTTCCTCAGTGACAGTTCTATTGACTTTATGAAATACGAAATTGCCGCCGGAACTACTATCGAACCATTCGGCTACGTCGTATTATACGAAGACCTGAATTTCGGCAATCCGGGCGATCCCGGCTGCCATTTGCCTTTCGCCCTGAGCGAGAACGGCGAAACACTTTTTCTGCATTCCGGCCAAGATGGAGTGTTGACCGGATACAGTGACCAAGAGAAATTTGATGCCTCGGAGACAGGTATAGCCTTCGGCCGCTATCAGAAAAGTACCGGCACGTTCAATTTCGTGGCAATGAACCAGAATACTCCGGGCAGCGCAAATGTATATCCGAAGGTCGGCCCGGTCGTTATCAGCGAGATTATGTACAATCCACGTGCCGAGGGCGTCCCGCCCTCGGATCGCGGGCAGGATGCCCGCGACACGGAGTACATCGAGCTGCTCAACATCAGCGATTCAGTGGTTAGTTTGTCCGAATATGACAATGAACAACTCATTGACGTTCCCTGGCGGCTCGCCGACGACAGCAATGGAATCAACTTTGATTTCCCGCTCGGTACGATGATGGCCCCCGGCCAGTATTTGCTCTTGGTCAAGGACCTGACGGCATTTGATTCGGGATACTCCGCCGTTGACGACAGTGTGCAAATTTTCGAATGGGGCGCCGGCAGGCTGAACAATGCCGGTGAAAAAATCCAGCTCTCGAAACCGGGCGACCAGGTCGAAGGCACTCGTTATTATATCCGCGTTGACCGCGTCAATTACAGCGACGGCTCTCATCCCGCCGGTGAGGATTCATGGCCGACCGAGCCGGATGGGACCGGCAAATCGCTGATGCGCATAGTGCCTGCCGACTACGGCAACGATCCTGAAAATTGGACCGCAACGGATCCTTCACCCGGCGAATAGATTTTCATACATGCTTATCACTTTTCATGGGCCAGGCAACTTTAACCGGGCCTGCATGCCGCGCTTGACAATCTGCGCATTATCATGTTTATTAGCATATTATGAATACGACTCAAATCGGACGCCGGGATTTTTTAAAAACAGCCGGTCTGGCGACGACCGGCCTGGTCCTGGGCGGTTGTCAAACGCCGAAAACTACATCCGGCAGCATGGACCGCCCCAATGTCGTTGTTATCTTTACCGACGATCAGCGATGGGACTGTGTCGGTATTATGCCCAAACCGCTGCTGGGCATGAAAACTCCTCATCTGGATCGACTGGCCAGAGAAGGAGCGCTGTTCGAGAATATGTTTGTCACGACCAGTCTTTGCTCGCCGAGCCGGGCGTCCTTCCTTTCCGGATTATATGCCCACTCGCACGAGGTAATGAACAACTTCACGGACTATCCCACGAATCTGGCAAGTTACCCGCGCCGACTTCAGGAGGCCGGCTACAACACAGCCTATATCGGCAAATGGCACATGGGCGAGCAGGACGACGAAAAACGCCCCGGCTTCGATTACTGGATCACACATAAGGGTCAGGGCAAATACTACGACACCACTTTCAATATCAATGGAACGCGACAACTGGTCAAAGGTTACTATACTACACGCGTCACCGATATGGCTACTGACTGGCTGAAGGATAAACGTAAAACCGACAAGCCGTTCATGCTCATCCTGGGACACAAGGCCCCCCATGGTCCTTTTGTCCCCGAGGAAAAATACAAACACACCTACGACGATGTCCCGGTCCCTTACCCGGAGACCGGCTTTCATCTGGAAACCAAGCCGAAATGGGTAACCGAGCGGCTGGATACATGGCACGGCATCTATGGACCGCTCTATGGCTTTCGTAAAGATTTCCCGGACAAACGCCCCGAGGGCGTCGATATATTCGGAGATTTCGTTCGGAGCTACGCCGGCACGATCAACTCGGTCGACGACAGTGTAGGCGGGATTTACAAAACGCTCGAAGAGATCGGCGAGTTCGATAATACGCTCATCATCTTCACGAGCGACAATTCATTTTTACTCGGCGAACACGGCATGATCGACAAAAGAACCATGCATGAGGAAAGCATTCGCGTTCCGTTGATCGTTCGTTATCCGAAACTTATCAAGCCTGGCACGGTTATAAAACAGCAGGTCCTGAATATCGACATAGCTCCTTCGATTGTAGATATCTGCCGGACCAGGCCATTCGAAAATATCCACGGCCGGTCCTGGAAACAACTGCTCAAGGGAAATGAAAAAGGATGGCGAAAATCATGGCTCTATGAATACAACTACGAGAAACAGTTTCCTTACACGCCGAACGTTCGAGGCGTCCGCACCGATACGTGGAAATACGTACACTACCCCCACGGTGACGGCGGGCCTGACCGCCACATGGCCGAGCTGTATAACCTCAAGGAAGACCCGAACGAAAAAAATAACCTTATCAATGACCCGAAATACGCTTCTATCGTCACGGAACTGAAGGCCGAGCTGGCCCGTCTGCTCAAACAAACCGGCGCCGTTCCCGACAAGATGCCTCTTGATGAAGGAGTAAAAATGGAACTGCCGGAAGAATCGATTCGATAACATAATGCCAAAAATGTGCTGAAATATATTCATAGCAACGCGGGCCGAGAGCCTGCATCAGATATTACATTTGGAGGTTTTATCATGAGTAAGGGCAGTAACAAGACTTCAAGGCGAGAGTTTTTGCAGGGTGCGGCGGGAGCTGTGACGGCGTTTACTATTGTGCCGCGTCACGTGCTGGGACAGGGGATGACCCCACCGAGTGAAAAACTAAATATCGCCGGCATCGGCGCCGGCGGCATGGGCGGCGGCGACATAAATGCCGTGGCCGGCGCGGGCGGCAATATCGTAGCGCTCTGCGACGTCGACATGCGGCCGCAGCGCCGCGATCGTATGGTGATCTCGAAGTATCCCGAAGCCAGGGTGTACCGCGATTTTCGCAAGATGTTCGACGAGATGGAGGACAAGATCGACGCCGTCATCGTCGGCACGCCCGACCATACGCACGCCGTGGCAGCCATGGCCGCCATGAAGCGGGGCAAGCACGTTTACTGTGAGAAGCCCCTGGCCCACTCCGTCGGCGAGGTCCGCGCGCTCATGAAGGCCGCCCATGATTACAAGGTAGTAACCCAACTGGGCAACCAGGGCCACTCCTTCAACACAATCCGAACATTCTGCGAATGGATTTGGGACGGCGCTATCGGCAACGTCCACACGATCCATTGCGGCTGCGCTGCCGTTAACTCCGGAATCGACAAGTTGCCACTTATGGACCAGAAGGAAGATATTCCACCCGATCTGGACTGGGATCTGTGGCTCGGCCCGGCCAAAGAGCGGCCGTACCATTCCTTCTACCTGCCGGGGCGTTGGCGCGGCTGGGTACCGTTCGGCAACGGTACAATCGGCGACTGGATCTGCCACGTCGTTGATCCGGTTTTCTGGGCCCTCGATTTGGGCGCGCCAAAAACCATCCATGCCCAGGTTAAGGACTACGATCCCAAGACTCAGGGCGACGCATTCCCGAAGGGTGATATAATCACCTTCGAATTCCCGGCCAAGGCCGGACGCGGGCCCATCACCCTGGCCTGGCACAGCGGCACCGAGAAGATTCCACGGGCTAAAGAGCTGGAGCCGAACCGCAAGGGTGTTGACACAGGGGCCTATGTCTATGGCGACAAGGGTGTCATAATGTACGGCTCGCACGGCGCCGGCGGCGTCCGGATAATCCCCGAGACGGCAATGAAGGCCTACACCGTACCGGAAAAGAAGATCCCCAGGGTCAAGGAACATCACGATGACTGGCTCCGGGCCATCCGTGAAGGCCGCAAGGCCGGATCCGACTTCTCCTACGGCGGGCCGCTGACGGAACTCGCCATGCTGGGCGTTATCGCCCTAAAGATGCCGGGCACGAAACTGGAGTGGGACAGCGAGAATACGAGATTTACCAACTGCAACGAGGCGAATCAGTATATCAATCCGGCATATCGACAAGGCTGGACATTATAGCAGGATTTCGGCAAAACTGAGATCGGGCATATATTATTGAAGAAAAACTGAAAACGAATATGGCAGATATCGTTCGGAGAGAGTCTACCGGCCCAAAATAACGATTCGGCCATTTTCGAAGGGGCGATCATGAAACGACAAACCAGGGATCACAAAT
>JBARRE010000603.1:0-6704 GCA_049644065.1 Sedimentisphaerales bacterium
GCATAATGAACTCCTTTTCGATAAAGTTGTATTGACATTATTCTTTATCGGTGAAAGGAGTTTTTTTTATTAACCTATTGTAAATAAATAAGATAACGTTATGTCAGTGCCATTCGTGTCCGGTACATTTTTCGATGAGTTGTGCTTGATAATGGTAGGTTTTGATAGCCTGTAGAATGAGCAGAACTTGCTCATGCTGCGGGATAAAATGCTCTAACGTGTTGATTTGAAAGAAAACCCGCCGAGTGAATCGGCGGGCTAAATATTTTTAGATTGCTGTGCATCGAATAAACCGCGAGATACGAGTCACGAGTTACGCTGTGGAGCTTTGGGACGCAGAGATCGGCTGGAATGAAGTATGGCGCCCCCGGAATTCCAAGAAGTAATTTCGTAATTCGGAGCATGAAACCTCCAGCAATTGCGAAAAAGACCAAAATACAGCTTAACGTCCCGCCATTCGATAAACGTCCTCAATAAAAACAAAGTTTCAGAGCAAATGCGCTTGAATTACGGGCCCTATGTGCTAACATACCTGCCCGAGGTCTTGCTGTCTGGATGGATTCAGCAGCGGGATTATAAACGAATAGCACGTGGGACAGATTCAGGACCAGAATGGATAAGGACCAGCATATACTGGAATCTCCTGTACAGATCCGGGTGGAGAATACCTCGCTCTGTAATGCGCGATGCACGATCTGTCCGCGAGAGCAGTTGAGCCGCCCGAAGGGCACAATGCCGTTTGAAGATTTCCGGTCGATCGTCGATCAGTTCGATCCATCCACCCTGAAGGACCTCCACCTCCAGGGTTTTGGTGAACCCCTGCTCGACAAACACTTTGTTCAGAAGATTCGCTACGCCAGAGAGAAACTGCCCGATACGCGTCTCTTCTTCGTGACCAATGCATCTCTCTTGCAGGGAGATTTGGCCAGAGACATTATCCGCTCCGGGGTGGACAAGATTAAGGTCAGCTTCTACGGTGTCAGTCCCGCGGAGTATGAGGACATCCACCGGGGACTGACGTACGATCAGACAAGACGGAACATCCTGGACTTTGTTCGACTCAAAAAGGAACTCCAGTCCCGAAAGCCGACCCTGAGTGTCAAGTACATCGGATCGATTTCCAAATGCGTGCGATTCGCGATTCAGTGGATCGGACGCACAAAAGTGGAGTTCAGTCACCTTCACAACTATAGTACCGGGCGATCCTACAATCCGCACAGGCAGCATGGCAAGGTCCTCTGTCCCATGGTATCGCGTCCGATCATGCAAATCCTGTGGGACGGGGAGGTAGTGCCCTGCTGCTACGATTTCAACGGCGAGTTCATCATTGGGAATGTGCTTAAGGATGGCGTAAAGGCGGTCTGGGAAAACGAGCGGTATAAAAGACTGCGCCAACTCAACCGCGAACACAAGATAGCCTCCATCCCCCTATGCGAGAACTGTGACAAGGTCAAGTGAGCGGCCGAGAGCAGGGCTGTAAAACGTTGGCGGAAAAAGCCGTTGTAGACATAATCATAATTTTACATGGTCCTTTCCTTGTTGATCTGAAGCAATGCATCCATTTAAACCGATAGGAAATTTGATTTCCACCAACGGGAGTGATTATAACATTAGTGAGATAATCACTCGATGGAGAAATCAGTCCTGGGGTACGGTACATTTTTGGGCTTCAGGGAAATCTCAAAAAAACACACTACGGTGATCAAAAGGTGGACATTTTTGCCTCCGGACTGCGAAGCAAGCGTTGAGCATCGTCAATAGACAATAGTAAACCTGTCCCTTCAATTATGTTCAGGGCAGGCTCTGAGCAAGGTCGAATGGATTGAAAATAGTCAATTCAAGATGCCGGACCTAATTTATGGCCGGGGCCGGTGGTGTAGAGGCGTTTCTTCGCTTCTGTGTTCATGTGGGAGCTGACTACTGTTCCTACAAAGATAATATGGTCGCCGACGGGGACCTGCGAATCGAGCATACATTCGAAATTTGCGACGGCGTCGGTTAACAATACCGAGTCAATTTCTTTGGCCGGCTCTGTTTCGCACTCGAACTCGGCGAATTTGTCGATTTCCCGGCCGGACTTCGAGCCGAAGAATAAGGCCGCATCGGCCATATCCGAGGATGGAAACGCAATCGTAAAACATTCCGAGTGCGTGATAGCTTCTATCGAATAATGCTTTTTCGCTACGGCGATCGCCATCATTGGGGGATTGCCGGATGCGTACATTGTCCAGCCTAACGTGACAGGATTGGCTTTGCCTTGTCGGTCTTTGGCGATTGCTATGACGACCTGCTCGGGATACTTGGTTTTGACGGCGTCGGAATATTCAACTCGTTTTTGCATTGCTTTTCTCCATGACTGGTTCTATATTGACCACAGAATAATTTAACATTGAAATTATATATCTTCGGATTGACTCTAACAAGGAGAAAGAAGTGGATACAATTGGCTTTGTCGGCAGCGGGAATATGGCGGAAGCCCTGATAAAGGGAATCATCGCAGCTAAAATTTACGCACCTGAAAATGTTTTCGTAAGCGATATCCGGACCGAACGGCTTGAATTACTCGCAGAGAAGTACGGTGTAACGGCAGTCGAGAATAACGCAGAGCTGGCGGGAAAGGTTGAAACTCTCGTTTTGAGTATCAAGCCGCAGAATATGGCCGATGCTCTGGACAGTATAAAAGACGCTATCGGCGACGAGACGTTGGTAATATCCATCGCAGCGGGAATCAAGATATCAAAGATCGCCGCGGTATTGGGGCAAATGGCCATCGTTCGTGTCATGCCCAATACGCCAGCCCTGATTGCCGAAGGAGCCAGCGCGCTTTATGCCAACGAGCAGGCTAAATCGCTGCTGGATAAAGCCCTTTCGATTTTTTCGTCGGTGGGTAAGGCGGTCATCGTGGATAATGAAGATTTAATCGATGCCGTGACGGCCGTAAGCGGCAGCGGGCCTGCTTATTATTTTTTGCTGATGGAGGAGATGGTTAAGGCCGGCGTCGAATTAGGTCTGCCCGAGGCCGTCGCGAAAGACCTGGTATTACAAACCGCCAAGGGGGCCGGGCTGCTCGCGGTCGAGGCCGACAAAAATGGTGAAAGCCCCGCCGAACTTCGCCGGAAGGTGACCTCGCCCGGCGGAACCACCGAAGCGGCACTCAAGGTATTCGCGGACGGCAAGATTAGTGAGCTGATATCTGCCGCTATTACGAGAGCGCGCGACCGGGGAAGAGAACTTTCAAAATAGAAAATACTTAAGCCTGATTTTCATATTCACGGGACAGGTCCAAATGATCAAGGCTGAGAATCTGAAGAAACATTACGGGGCCACTGTTGCTCTGGACGATGTCAGCTTCGAGGTGCAAAACGGGGAGACTTTCGGATTACTCGGGCCTAATGGAGCGGGTAAGACGACTACGATCAAATTGCTCTGCGGGCTTTTAAAGCCGGATGCCGGAACGGTAACGCTGGATGGAAAAACAGATCCGGGTCTGTTTGAGGTTCGTTTGTCTTTAGGGGTAGTGCCACAAGCATTGGCGTTATATGAAGAGCTGTCGGCCCTGGAAAATCTTCGCTTTTTCGGCAGGATATACGGACTCAGCGGCCGAAAGCTAAAAGAGCGTGTCAGGGATTGTCTCGATATAGCGGGGCTGGCGCAGAGAAGTAAGGAGCGGGTCTCGAAATACAGCGGTGGGATGAAACGTCGGCTCAATATGGTTTGCTCTCTTTTGCACGACCCGCCGATTCTGCTGCTCGATGAGCCTACGGTTGGAGTTGACCCGCAATCTCGCAATTTGATATTCGAAACGATTGAGGCTATGGGAAAAGAAGGCCGAACGATCATTTATACCACTCACTATATGGAGGAAGCCCAGCGTCTTTGCGATAGAGTAGCGATTATTGATCACGGCAGGATTCTGGATATGGACAGCGTTGAAAATCTTATTACCAGGCACGGAGGCCCGTCACATATCGAGGCCGAGTTCGAAGAAAAGTCATTCGACGTTAATAAAATTAAATCATTCGTTGACGATAAGAATATGCAATCCGAAGGGACGAAAATCAGGTTCCAGACCAGCCGGCCAATGGAATCTCTGGCAAAGCTTAACAGCAGCGGAGTACGTTTTCTTTCATTGAAAGTTCAAACGACCAACCTTGAGGATGTTTTTCTTAATCTGACCGGGCGGAGGCTTCGAGACTGATGAACAAAGTACTATCTCTCGCTATCAAAGACCTGCGTGTGCTCATCAGTGACAGGGGCAATATTTTTTGGGTTTTCGGCTTTCCGGTTATTTTCGCTCTGTTTTTTGGTGCTATATATTCCAGCGCCGGCAAAGGGCCGTCCGGAATGGAAATCGCCGTTGTGAATGAGGACAATTCCGAGTTTTCAAATTCCTATATTTCAAAGCTGGAATCCGACGAGGCATTAAAAATAGTCAACCTGAGCCGAGATGAGGCCATTGAGCGGGTAAGAAAAGGTAAAGTTACCGCGGCGATTATTCTCAACAAAGGCTTCGGAGACGGATTCGAAGCGTTATTCAGCAGTGAAGATCCAAAATTAGAGATAGCATCGGATCCGTCACGCAAGATGGAAAGCGGTTATCTTCAGGGCCTTCTTGCCAAGGCTCAATTTGAGGCTTTGAGCGAGAAATTCGGTAACCGACAATGGATTAAAGATCAGGTTACTCTCTGGAGAGAAGAGATTGAAAACGCCTCTGCTCTCGATGCCGATCAGGCAGACCTGTATCTGAGCTTTATCGACTCTTTTAATACTCTGCTAACTGACGTCAATGACGAAAACTTCGGAGCAGGCTTCGATGGAGACATACTAAATTTTTCCAAACTGGATGTTAGCAGGGAATACGAAGGACCCATTACTACGTTTCAGATTATATTTCCACAGGCTATGCTTTGGGGGATTCTTGGGTGTACAGCGACATTTGCAATCTCGATTGTGAAAGAACGTGCTAACGGGACATTTGCGCGTTTGCGTATCGGCCCGCTTGGCCGTACTCATATTCTTGCAGGTAAAGGCATGGCGTGTTTTGTTACAGGCACCTTCATAATGTGCATCCTGTCTATCGGCGCAAAGGCAATCTTTAAAATGCCCTTAGACAACTTATTGCTTTTCATTCCGGCGGCGGTCTGCACCTTGTTATGCTTCGTCGGCCTGATGATGTTTATATGCACACTGGGACGCACCGAGCAAAGTGCCGGCGGGGCCGGCTGGGCAATAATTATGATTATGGCAATGATCGGGGGCGGCATGGTTCCACTGGCTTTTATGCCATCGTGGTTACGTCCGTTCAGTCATATTAGTCCGGTGAAATGGAGTATATTCGCTCTCGAAGGGGCCATCTGGCGAAACTTCAACGCTTTGGAAATGATAAGTCCCTGTTTAGTGTTACTGGCAATCGGTTTTACGTCCTTTTTGCTGGGCGTAGTTATGCTCCGAAGGCAGGACGACTAAGCTGTCTGTATATCCTGACGGCGTAATCAGCAACAAATCCTGCCAACACTTACTCTACGATGATTGCCTCGACGGGGCACTCGTCGGCGGCCTGCTGAACATCGTCTTCGTGCTCGGCAGGAACTTCATCGACAATAACTTCTGCTATTTCGTCGCCCATCTCGAAGACTTCGGGGCAGGCATCGACGCAAAGTCCGCATGCTGTGCACGTATCTTCAACTCTGACTCTCATAGGAACTCTCCTTCCCCGCACCTGAGATTCGTCGCCTGAGTCCAATAGGCTCAGAACCACAAGCGGGTCGTCTTGGTATTAATTTTCTTGACACATCTCGAATTATCGGATTCGTTCGCGCAGAAAATAGCTGCTGAAACAATATTTGTCAAATCGAAAATGTTTTTGTAGAAAATTGTTTTCTTGTTGCTATAATGGCATCAAATCAACCGTAAGTAATTATTTACGGCCGGGTCCCATGCAGACCGAGCCCGTTAACCTGGTCAGGCGGGGAACCGAGCAGCCATAAACGTGCCGCTTGGTCGTGCTGTGGGTAAACCCGGCCACTTTTTTATTGACTATTGTCTATTTACTATTGAATATTAGCAAATGGACGCAGATGATCTTAAAGAAAGAACGAAAGACTTTGCGCACCGTTGTGTTAAATTAGCCATGGCTTTGCCTCAGACAGCCCTGGGTAATCACATAAAGGGCCAACTTATAAGATGCTCAACATCAGTGGCGGCAAATTATAGATCTGTTTGCATTGCCCAATCGAAACCAACCTTCGTGTCGAAGTTGAGCATAACAATAGAAGAAGCTGATGAGGCATGCTTTTGGATGGATTTTGTGATCGATGAGCAATTATTACAGAAGGAAAAAGTTCTTCCGCTATTGCAGGAAGGCCGCGAATTGACTTCTATTTTTGTAACTTCAAGAAAAACTGCTCGAGGACTGACAGAAAAATCGTAATGATAATTTATTTCAAATAGTCAATAGACAATAGAAAATAGTCAATGTCATACACTGTTTTAGCCAGGAAATATCGCTCGCAGACGTTCGATGATGTCATCGGGCAGGATCCTATTGCCCAGACGCTGAAGAACGCCATCAAGACCGACAGGGTTGCTCATGCCTATCTTTTCACGGGCACCCGCGGCGTCGGCAAAACCACGATGGCACGGATTCTGGCCAAGGCCCTGAACTGTCTGGCCGTCGATGCACCCACTACCGAGCCGTGCTGCAA
>JBARRE010000604.1:0-5350 GCA_049644065.1 Sedimentisphaerales bacterium
ACCACCAAACAAATCATTGCCGAGTTGCTGCCGGACCATCCGATGACAAAAGCCAGAGGATTCGAGGTTCCACAATACCCGCATTATTTCGCTTGGGTCGACGATCCCAAAAGTCTGCTCAGTAACGACGGCCTCAAGCAGGCCATCGACAAGGCAGCCGACCCGGAGGCTAAAAAAGAGCTTCAACTCGCACTTGCCTGGAGCGAGCGTGTCAACTGGGCTATCGAGGAAACCGTCAAGGGCATGCCTCCTTTCCCTTATGTGCTGGAGTCGCTGGAGAAAATCCAGCCCCTGGCCGATGTAATTGTCGTTTCGGGCACGCCCAATGAAGCGCTCAAGCGAGAGTGGCAAGAGCATAACATCGCCAAATACGTCGAAGTCATTGCCGGTCAGGAGATGGGAACGAAAACTCAACACCTCA
The DNA here is from genome assembly GCA_049644065.1 of Sedimentisphaerales bacterium. Lineage (GTDB taxonomy): Bacteria > Planctomycetota > Phycisphaerae > Sedimentisphaerales > Anaerobacaceae > JAFGPJ01. Next base: position 422 of record JBARRE010000604.1, read on the forward strand.
GCTATGCCACGAAGAACAATTATGAACAGAACCACATCCTGATGATCGGCGATGCGCCGGGTGACATGAAGGCCGCCAGGGCCAATGATGCTTTTTTCTACCCGATCAATCCCGGCAACGAAATCGAATCGTGGAAGCGTTTCCACGATGAAGCGTTTGATAAATTCATCGGGGGCGAATATGCCGGCCAGTACGAAGAAAATCTCATCGCGGAATTCGATTCGTACCTGCCGGAGCTGCCGCCCTGGCAACAGCGTTAAGCGTGATGAGTAAATAGTAAAGCATAGAGAGATATACGAACAATGGTAATTGAGCGACAAAATAAAGAGGCTTGTGTCGAGACCGGGCAGGCGCGTGAGGCGGTTGGCGAGTTCTTCGCCCGGAACGACTACGCCGGCAAACGCATCCTGATGATAATCCCGGACAATACACGGTCGGGACCGATAGGTGAGATATTCAAAATCATCTACGAGTTCCTGGGACCAAAGGCCAAAGCCGTCGATTGCCTGGTAGCTCTGGGGACCCATCAGCCGATGAACGAAGAGCAGATTTGCGTCAGGCTCAGTATGACGCCGGACGAGCGTAAGAGCAAATACGCGGCGGTAAAATTCTTCAACCACGAATGGGAAGAGCCGCAGACGTTCACTTCCATCGGCAAAATCTCCGCCGATGAAATCGAGCAGATCAGCGACGGTTTGTTTCGCGAAGAAATTGACGTGGCAATCAACAAGCTGCTCTTTGAGTACGATGAATTTTTCATCTTAGGCCCCGTGTTTCCGCACGAGGTCGTTGGTTTCTCCGGCGGACACAAGTACATCTTCCCCGGGATCGCCGGCGACGATATTATCCATTTCTTCCACTGGCTGGGCGGCGTGATAACAAATCCAGCAATTAACGGTAACAAATGGACGCCGACGAGAGAGGTGGTGGAAAAAGCGGCTTCGTTTATTACGGTGCCGCACAAGCTGTTCGCCATCGTGGCGCTGGAAGATGAATTGAAAGGAATCTTCATCGGTGACGTGCTTGAAACATGGGAAAAGGCCGCAGATTTGTCCGAGCAGGTCCATATCACGTACAAAGACAAGCCGTATAACACGATTCTCGGCATCGCCCCGGAAATGTATGACGATATCTGGGTAGCGGGTAAGGTCATGTACAAACTCGAGCCGATCCTCGCCGACGGTGGAACGCTGATCATCTATGCCCCACACATCACCGAGATTTCGTACACTCACGGCAAATGGCTCGACAAAATCGGGTACCATACCCGCGACTATTTCCTCAAGCGCATGGAGCAGTTCGCAGGTATCCCCAGAGGAATCATCGCCCATTCGACCCACGTCAAGGGCATCGGCACTTTCTTCGACGGCGTAGAAAAACCGCGAGCCAACGTGGTACTCGCCACGAGCATAAGTAAACAGCGATGCGAAAAAGTAAACCTTGACTATCTGAATCCAAATGATATAAATATAGCCGACTACGAGAATAGAGAGGACGAAGGAATCCTTGTCGTCCAACATGCAGGCGAAGTCCTGCACAGATTATCCAGCGGATATATTCCGACTATTCCGAAGCAATAATAAAATAGCCAATCGAAACAATTTATAAGGGAGCAAAACAAAATGGCGAAAGCTGATATTGGTCTCATAGGCCTGGCAGTAATGGGGGAAAACCTCATCCTGAACATGGAAAGCAAGGGTTTCACGGTAGCCTGCTTTAACCGAACCGTATCCAAGGTTGATAACTTCATCGAAGGCCGCGCAAAGGGTAAGAATATCATCGGCTGTCACAGCATCGAAGAGCTGGCCGAGAACCTTGCAAAACCTCGCAAGATTATGCTGATGGTCAAGGCCGGAGCGGCGGTCGATACCTTCATCGACAAGGTGCTGCCCCATCTCGAAGACGGTGACATCATCATCGACGGCGGCAACTCGCACTTCCCGGATACGATGCGACGCACCGAGTACGTCGAGAGCAAAGGCAAACTCTACATCGGCACCGGCGTCTCGGGCGGCGAAGAAGGCGCTCTGCTCGGCCCGTCGATAATGCCCGGCGGCTCACCGCCGGCATGGGAGCACGTCAGGCCCATCTTCCAGGCGATTTGCGCCAAGACCGAAGACGGCGAACCATGCTGCGACTGGGTCGGAGAAAACGGCGCCGGACACTTCGTAAAAATGGTCCATAACGGTATCGAATACGGCGACATGCAGATGATCTGCGAGACCTATCAGATGATGAAAGAAGGACTCGGCATGACAAACCAGGAAATGCACGAGTGCCTCACCGAGTGGAACGAAGGCGAGCTTGATTCCTACCTGATCGAAATCACCCGCGACATCCTCGGCTACAAGGACGAGGACGGCAACGAAGTCATCGACCTTATCCTCGACACCGCCGGACAGAAGGGCACCGGCAAATGGACCGCCATCGAGGCCCTGAACCTCGGCCAGCCGCTGACGCTCATCGGCGAGGCCGTCTTCGCACGCTGCCTCTCGGCGCTGAAAGAGGAACGCGTAAAAGCGGCCAAGTCCCTCAAAGGCCCCAGGACCAAGTTCAGAGGCGACAAAGACAAATTCCTCAACGACCTGCGACAGGCCCTTTACGCATCGAAAATTGTCAGCTACGCACAAGGCTATCAGCTCATGCGAGCTGCGGCCATCGAACACAACTGGAACCTGAATTACGGCGGCATCGCCCTGATGTGGCGCGGCGGCTGCATCATTCGATCGGTCTTTTTGGGCAAGATTAAAGAAGCCTTCGTCAAGAAACCAAAGCTGGAGAACCTGCTGCTCGATCCGTTCTTTAAAAAGGCCGTTAGACAGGCCCAAAAATCGTGGCGTCGCGTCGTTATCACCGCGGTAAAACTGGGTATCCCTATTCCAACTATAAGCTCGGCTTTGGCCTTCTATGACGGCTACCGCCACGACCGCCTGCCGGCCAATCTTTTGCAGGCCCAGCGGGATTATTTCGGCGCCCATACATACGAGCGTGTAGATAAGCCGCGAGGCGAATTCTTCCATACGAACTGGACCGGCCGGGGCGGAACTACCGCAGCCTCGACCTATATAGTCTGACGGCAGGGATCACAATCGATGTACGACAGTCTCCGGATGCAATCCGTTCAATCGCCGATCATCCCGGTGGTCGGCGAGTTGATTCGCAGCAATCCCGGCACGATTTCACTCGGCCAGGGCGTCGCCTATTATGGCCCGCCGCCACAGGCAATCGAGGCTATTGAGAAATTCCTTGCCGACCCGGAGAACCATAAGTACAAGCTCGTCCAGGGCATCGGCGAACTGCGGGAAGCAATCGGGCAAAAACTCGAAAAGGAAAACGGCATCTCTCCGGACGGAAGCCGAATTGTCGTAACCGCCGGGGCGAACATGGGATTTATGAACGCCGTTCTCGCGATTACCGACCCGGGCGATGAGATAATTCTCCAACTGCCGTACTATTTTAACCATGAGATGGCGGTTGCGATTGCCGACTGCAAAGCCATTTGCGTACCGACAGATGATAATTACCAGTTGCAGCCGGAAGCAATCGCCGCCGCGATCACGGACCGGACCCGGGCGGTCGTTACAATTTCGCCCAATAATCCGACCGGCGCGGTATACCGGGAGTCAGACTTACGGCAGGTTAACGAAATCTGCCGCCAAAAGGGCATATACCACATCAGCGACGAAGCATATGAATACTTCACATACGATAATGCCCGACACTTTTCACCAGGCTCGATTGCCGGGGCCGCCGAGCATACGATATCGCTGTTTTCTCTCTCGAAAGCGTATGGCTTCGCGAGCTGGCGTATCGGCTGGATGGTTATACCGGAACATCTTTTCATGCCGGTCCGCAAGATTCAGGACACCGTTTTGATCTGTCCGCCGGTCATCTCGCAGTGGGCCGCTGTCGGCGCGATGAAGGCCGGCCGGTCGTACTGCCGCCAAAAGCTGGAAATGACCACAGAGATCCGTCGGATATGCCTGGATGAGCTGGCAGGCATTGCGGATTTGGTCACCGTGCCTCCCGCAAACGGTGCTTTTTATTTCCTGCTGCGAGTCCACAAGAACTCGGATCCAATGGACCTCGTCCGGCAACTAATCGAACGGCACAAAGTCGCCGTCATCCCCGGCATGACTTTCGGCATGGAAGGCAAATGTTACCTTCGAGTAGCCTACGGCGCTCTCCAGAAAGACACCGCCTCCGAAGGAATCGGAAGACTCGTAGAAGGCCTAAAACAAATCTACGCAGAATAATCTAAAACTTCAAACTGAAATTACCTCACCTATTGCGGGGCCATCCGACTTTAAGTGTTGAGGTTTTCTGCCCGTTCGCTGTGGCTATAGAACTCCCGGACGTGAAAAACATCCTCTGTCAGCTTTATATTGACTATTTCCGATGGCGACAAAGCCAGGAAATTACTGCCCTTATCAGCCCCAAAATCCCATAGATAATAACATTCCAGCTCATCTTCCGCACCTGTGGCGGGGCCGGCCGGACCCTTGCTGAAATGCAACGGAGCACATAAACTCACTACTTCCCGGCGATGTTTCCTGCTGAAAAAGGTCAGTTTGAGCTTCGTCTCCCGTTCAACCGACTGAATAAAAACGTCATGATCCTTATGCACAGTGTTCACTCCTTTAATTAGGCAGCCGAAGGCACGAAAAGTTGCTTTCTCATGCCCCCGGCGCCACCGCACCTATAATTCCCTAAAACTATACAAAAACTCCTGTTTTCGCGCAAACAATCCACGCAAACTTACTTACTCATAATTCACAGCGTTTCTTGCAGAGAAATGTTGTCGACAAAATTGGAAAAATTTAAATATTTTTCCGTTTCGGCCTTTTAAGACTAAAAAGACGGTTATTTAGCTACGAAATCTACCCGAAGCTCAAGAAAATATGAGAATCTATTACTGGATTGTCGATT
>JBARRE010000605.1:0-2049 GCA_049644065.1 Sedimentisphaerales bacterium
ATCCCACATACAATGCTTTGTAATCTTATATCTGATTTCCTCAGCTTTCGGATCCACTATGACCAGCTTTTTTTCGCGATTATTTGGAACGCATGGTTCTATGAAAGCACTCAGTAAAAGCCACAGAAAACTATCCTCAACTCGAAGACCTGAGCCGATTATTATCAGATTCTTTGCTTTGGGCGCAACCTGTAAAGCATCTATCATAATACGTTCGATATAATGATGTGGACTTTTAATGAAACTGGGAGCAATAATATAAGGACCTGTAAGACCAGGGATGTCAGAATCTAAATAAGCATTCTTCCCTGATATTGGATATATAGACTCATTAAACGGAAATCTGATAGTGGTGTTCTCCGTAACACAATCAGGGGAAAGGAGAGGGAATTCCACGAAATGCTCAGAGCCATGTATTTTATAAATGAGGATGTTCTTGGGATTCTTGGGACAGCTTGGCGATGGGCAATCCAACTTCGGATATCCCCTGTTTGGCGTCCAGACGCCATAGTAGTCCATTAATCCCTCCAAGAAACAATCATAGTTTGTTGTTATAATTACGTCGTCTTCCCTAAACAGATGGACGACGGATTCTAACCAAGATTTTTGTTTAACCAGTTCTTCATCAAATCGAAATCGACGGAAATATTCCGCAAGCTGTCGTTCAATAGCGTTGCGGACCTGTCGTAAAGCAGTTTGTTGTCTGGCTTTCGGATGAAGAGTGTCTAAATCTAAACGAGTCAATAGAATCTCGATATCGTTGGTTTTGTACTCTCTATGGTATTTCTTCAATGTGGTACATGGCGTGCCCTGGCATAGAACTGATAGTAAGTCCTCATTCAGCGGCGCATCTGGAAATACAGCTTTGGTGAAGCCAGCACCGATAAGGAATAGGTTGTGGTTTGTTGATTTACGTTCTTCCAACTCTAAGTCCTCAGTCTCACTTGTTCAGCTTGCCCCTGTGACACAGGTAGTCTTCAATTATCACCCTTTTATTTATTCAAGAAGGCATTTATGGCATTGGCTAACTGGGGGATTTTGTTTTGAACGACGTCCCAGAGGATGTCATTATCGATCCCGAAATAGGCGTGTGCCAACATATCCCTGAGGCCGGCTGCTTTTCGCCACTGGATGTCCGGGAGCCGTTTTCTGAGGTCGGCGCTGATATGTTTGGCCGCCTCCCCTATAATCTCCAGGTTACGGATGACGGCATCGTATGTCTTTTCATCCCTTATCAAGTCCGATTGAGACAGCCCTGCGGTAAATCGCAGGACCTTTTCGCAGCTTTCGGCAATGTCCTGCAAATACATTATCTCGTCACGCAACATGAATCATCTCCTGCTCGATTGCCCGGCGAATCTGCGGACGCAGCGCTTTGTCGGTGACCAGGTCAACTTGCGTTCCCAACAATTCTTCCAGATAAAACTTCAGATCCATAAACAGATCGAAACCGGCCTTATTTTCGAATACCACCAGCACATCGACATCGCTGTTATGTAATGCTTCATCGCGCGCGATCGACCCGAAAATTGCAAGGGCCTTGACGGAAAACCGCTGCCTGATTTCTTCCATACAATCCGTAAGTTTTGTCAGAACAGCTTGCTTATCCATGGTAAATCTCCTTGTCGTCAGCAGGGAATCTTGGCATATTACATAATTACATTTACATATCAAGTATATTGGATTTGGTCCGGATATCAAGAGTCCAATCTTTACCGCTCTTCTTTATTCAAAAGTTCGCTTGGCTGGTCTGAAACAGACAAATGAAATCAGGACCAGGACAACTCCTGAGATAAACAGCAACATTCTGTTCCGCGGCTCGCTACAGCGGCTAAGCCACTCCGGCATTGCCGCCTCGGTGAATTCTCGGTTCGATTTTTCCATCAGGGCCTTGCGGGCGGCGGCCAATTGCCGGCTCGTCACCCTTGGGTAAACCGTATTCGGATCCTCAGATTGGGTGCCAAGCGTAGCCGGGGCGAGGCGATCTATAACAAGATTAGGGTCTTCTTCCAATCGCTCCAGCAATACATCGTAGTCTGTGTTTAGAGA
>JBARRE010000606.1:0-2536 GCA_049644065.1 Sedimentisphaerales bacterium
TACCATGCGTGCTACGAGTCGACTTAAAACTGCTTTTCCGGCTGGTTTTAAATATAGATTGTTAACTTTACTGCGACTTACTTGCCTGAGATGTCCCGCCGTAGGCGCCCATGTTTATTGCTCCGCCGTTCGGATTGGGCTCCAATCCTATTGCACTGCCCGGATCGCCTGCATCGATACAGCTACTGGTAACATCATCCGAAATCCATGTTTCGCTGCCGGGGTCCCACCTGCCTGCCTGCGATTTCAAATGATAATCGCCATTAGCGAGGTCCGCAAAGAGCGGATCGGCGTCGATATTGCCGGCGCCCTGGAAGGAGCCCTGAACGTCGCTGTATGTTACCGTGCCGGTGCTGTTGACTATCTGAGCGGTGCCGTTGAAATAAACGATGGAGTTTGTAACCGTCGGCATGGAATCCTGAATGCCGCTCCGGAGGTTCCCGGCGATCGTGCAGTTCGTTATCGTAGGGATGCCTCGGAGAAGGCCGTGCCCGCCGTTTGCGGCGATGATGCAATTGCTCATTTGGGGGCTGTTATAATATGTGTACCGTCCGGCCCTGAGCGGCCGCATTTCAATGCCGGAACCGCCGTTAGAGATAATGGTGCAATTGGTAAGTGTCGGATTGCCGCCGCTGTATAACTCAATGCCGGCACCGATATTTCCCGTAACTGTGCATTTGTCAATTTTAGGGAATGCATTATTTGTGCAGTAAATGCCCCTGCTGCCGCCTGTGATTGTAAAACCGCTCAGGACGCAGCCTGCATCTTCGCCATTGGCGAATGTCACCGCCCTGCCGCCGCCGTCGATAATCGTGGCCGCTACGACGGCTGGATCGTCGGGGTCTGTCGAGCTGAGGGTCAGATTTCTGCCTATAAAGTTGATGTCTTCGAGATAGGTCCCCTCTGCGACTACTATTTTGTCGCCGGCCCGGCCTCTGACAATGGCATGCTGAATGTAATCGTAGTGTTCACCGGTCGTCAGATTCTCAACCGGACCGTCCTCAGTCGCATATCCAAACTCCAGCGAGATTGCATCGATCTGGCCGAAAGCGCTGGTTTGCCAGACGATGGTATCGGCGTCTATCGCCGGGCCGACACCATAGAAGGATTGCAACAGTTCTATATCCATAACGCCCTTTTCTTTGGTCAGGCAACAGGCTCTGATTTGACCGCCGGCATTGCCGCCATTGACATAAACAATCAGGCAGCCGTCAACGTCCGGCTGAAGCTGGCTGCCGGGGGACTTGATAATTGCCAGTTCCCGGATATTTTCCGTATCGGAGATGTCGGCGCCGTAAATATCGCCTCCATCGTTTCGTCCATCCGTCCAGACGACCACATTGCCGGATATGGCAGGATCATACTGGCGGGCGGAATCGCTGCAAATAGTAAAGGCCTTTATGTCGTCGATATTCGAGATATCGGCCCCGAAAATGTCGCCTTCGGCTTCCCAGACAACAATATCCTCGGATATATCCACTACATCATCAAAGTCTTCCATATACATCTCGTAGGCATAAGGATCTCGTCTGCCGACATTACCTGCGATTGTGAAATAGACGGGATTACCCAGGTTGGTAACGTCTGCGCCGCAGATACTGTACGGCATGTTAAGGTAGTCGTTTTCGTTGTACTTATTTATATCAAGATGCTCCAGCCAGACGACTTTATTACCCGAGACCGCCGGATGGCTGTAGGATGCCGAGTTACTGTGCTGCCTTAAGGCTTTCAACTCTCCAGTAGCGGTATTCGTCAGGAAGATACTGATGCACTCCGGCCCAAGGAAATCCGGCGTGCTCGGGCCGCCGGCCCACACGACGATATCGCCATCAACTTTCGGCTGAGTATCGAGTCCACCGTCAAGAAATGTCTCATCGATTTCACCCGTTTCAAGGTCTTTGCTCCTGATGTTCCATGTGTAGTTAATGCCAGGCCCGACGCAATATACGACCTTGTTGCCGGAGACATCCGCATAGTGAAAATAATCGTCAGTAACAAATCCGGCGTTTATATACTGCTGGATCATTGTCACGGCAACGGTCGTCACCCGGACAACGCTGGGCCCACTGTCAACAAAGCCATCGCTGACAACCAGCTCAAACGCATACGATCCCTGCTCGTTGCAATCGAAGAAGGGTCTGGCGGTATCGGCGTTCTCAAGAGCAATCTGCGGGCCCTCTAATTGTTTCCATGTATATATAAGCTCATCAATGACATCGGGATCGTGGGAGCCGGAACCATTTAGACGAACTTCACTGGGCACCGGCGAGACTCTGTCGAGCCCGGCGTCGGCGATGGGTGGCTTGTTGCCGACAAGAATCATCACAATATCGGGCCGGCTCAAATGCGTACCGTCCCAGACCACAAGCTCGAATCGATATTCACCTTCGACTTCCGGCATGAACGACGGATTCATACTCTCTGGATCGTCAAGTTCCACCGCTGGGCCGATCTGTTGGTCCCACTCATATATCAGCTCATTATTGGGATCGTATTGAAAACTGCCGCTGGCGTCGAGAGTAACCAGCTCAAGCCC
>JBARRE010000607.1:0-3070 GCA_049644065.1 Sedimentisphaerales bacterium
GCATAATGAACTCCTTTTCGATAAAGTTGTATTGACATTATTCTTTATCGGTGAAAGGAGTTTTTTTTATTAACCTATTGTAAATAAATAAGATAACGTTATGTCAGTGCCATTCGTGTCCGGTACAATTTTCGATGAGTTGTGCTTTAAAATTAATTAGAAATTAATTAGGATGAAAGGAATAATTATGGGAACGAGGCCCCTCCTTTACGCTCCGCTGGCTTATCCTTTCTTTTTACTCTCTGTCGCTCAGAGTTGTATCCTCTTATGTTGCAGACTTCTCAAAGTTGTGACTATGAGCCAGCTTCGTAAAATTACCTCGTTCCTTTTTTTTTGAGGAGAAACGAAATGACAAAATCAAAAATTTTATCGAAACTATAGACAGTCAACTATTAAAATTTAGCTTTGATCGGTGGGTTAAAACCCACCCTACATTACTGTAGAGCTTTGGGACACAGACATCAGCTGGGATTAAGTATGGTGTCTCCGAAATTCTAATATAAGTATACAGAAGATTAAAGCGCTGTCAGCACGTAAAATAGGTAAACATCCCTAATTATCACTATCAGAGCATCAGAATTGGTTTGACGGAGCGGACAATTTCGACTATAGATCGTTTGTACTCGAAATGAATAGAAAGTATGCTTAAAACCTTGATCATTTTATCTCAATAATAATATGAAAACAATTACATGCAGGATATTTGTAATCCTTCTTGTATCTTCTTTCGTGTTGGCAACGGAAAGCTCTGGAATCTCAGACAGTAAGTCGGAAAATACCAATCCACCCGTGCAAAAATGGTTTCCCAAGGCCCCTGCATTGCCGCAAGCTAAGGGGCCAACCATTTTAGTCTCAGATGTCCAGGAGTTAGTCCGAGCACTGAATCAGGCTGAGCCCGGGCAGACCATACTTGTAGAAGACGGTCATTATATGATGCCCCGTTATGTCCAGATCAGTGCCGATAACGTCACATTGCGTGGAGCATCGGGGCATCGCGAACGAGTGATTATCGACGGCGCCGAGAGTCGTCACAGAGAGCTATTAGGCATCAGTGCCTGCTCGGGAGTCACCATTGCGGATCTGACCATCCAAAATATCCAGTGCAATGGTTTTAAGATCAACTCAGATACGAACGTTCAGAAATTGACAATCTACAACTGTATCATTCACAATATCTGGCAGCGCGGCATCAAAGGCGTGAAAGTTCCGAAGGCCAGCCGTGAGACGACTCGTCCGAGGGACTGCCGGATACAATATTGCTTATTCTACAACGACAGGCCCAAACGTCTTAGCGATGATCCGGCCGATATCGCGAAGGGCAACTACGTCGCCGGTATAGATGTTATGTTCGCCAAAGACTGGATTATCAGCGACAATGTATTCGTTGGGATTCAGGGCAGAACGTATGAGGGACGGGGAGCCGTGTTTATCTGGCACGATTCTCAGGACTGCGTGATTGAACGGAATATAATCATCGATTGCGACGTCGGCCTGCAGCTCGGCAACCCGCACCGGCCAAGCGAAATCCAATATCATTGTGTGCGCTTCATAGCAAGGAACAATTTCATAACCAGAGCGCCGGAGGCCGGGATTGTGACGGTATATACCAAAGACTGCAAGCTTCTTAATAACACTATCCACGATCCGGAAAGTAAGTTGCAGCGGCTGCTCCGGACAGTTTTCACAAACGACGGCTTATTGATCGCCAATAACCTGTTAAGCGGGCCGGGAATTAGGAACGAAACTGAAAGCAAAACCACATTTCTCAACAATCTAATCAAGGATTTTACAGATGGTTTTATTGATCCGGTGCGGGGGAATTTGCATCTGAAAGACACTGCAATCGAAGCCATAGATAAAGGTATCGTGCGGGCGGAAGTCGTCGAGGATGTCGATAGACAGCAGCGTGAAGCTAAACCGGATATCGGCGCAGATGAACTGATAAATTGACTATGTTGTGAGAAGTAAGAGTAGGAATACGAATATTTAGGCAAGTAGTGTTTGAGGAGTTGAAAAATGGCGTCTCTCTTCATAATATCCGGGGGCCAGAAAGGCAGTTATTATCCGCTCGGTCATCGGACAAATGTGGTTGGCAGGAACGAAGCTCTCCCGATACAAGTCCTGGACGACCTGGTGTCACGTCAACATCTTCAGATTCGATATGACAAGCAGCATGACGGATTTTACGCCGTCGATATGAAAAGCAGGCACGGTGTATTCGTTAATGACAGGAAAATCGCGGAAGAAACAGCTTTAGTGGACGGCGACGAAATCCTCATCGGTCAGACAACCCTCTTGTTCACTGAGAAGGACTTTGACGACTGGGAAAGTGCGCTGTCACACTTTAAAAAAGTTGGCGAACGGATGCGCCCTACTCATAATGAGTGAGTCATTAATACATATCGTTTTAAGCCATCTCCCCTAATGTGGTTCAAGTTTGAAAATAATTCTCACTTGAGCAAAAGAAGAATTCAAGGTAAAACTCTTAGAGTTTGTGCAATAAAGAACAAGGTTTTTATGCAGGGAAAACAGAATGACAAAATCTTTATCAAAGATTGGATACTTTTTCTTTTTGGGATTGATACTTGCGAGTTGTGGAATTCGAACAGAACAGCCGCGGAAGTCGAAGCAGGTTACGGATTCGAGAGATTCTAAATCAACCATATCCGACTCTCTTGGCATAGCACTTGCAGATTTCAACCGTGGCGCCGCCCTTCTTGAGCAGTATAAGTACATTGAAGCGGCAAAAGCATTCGAATCGGTTTTGGAAGCGGCGCCCGACTGGACCGCGGCACGCTTTAATCTCGGGCTCGCTTACTTCAATATGCAGGTCAAGCCCGGAGCGAAAAGTTATCTCGATTTGGCACACGAAGCATTTGAAACAATATTAGAGTCTGATCCCGGCCATTTACATGCGCGATTTTGTCTCGGTCTATATTATCAGCACCTCGGGGAAACCGAAAAGGCGCTCGAATGCATTAGGAAAGTGTATGAAGCCGACAGCAAAGATCCCTATGTGCTGTATAAATACGCCGAGGTTCTCATTAATCTTGACTCTGCGGAAGAAGGC
>JBARRE010000608.1:0-15546 GCA_049644065.1 Sedimentisphaerales bacterium
GTTCTTTGTGAGTATTGCGTGCTTTGGATAATCATTTTCATTAACCGCTGATTAACGCAGATAAACGCGGATTATATTTCACTACGAAGAAACATGTATGGCGTTCCCGGAATTCCCCTGTGGCAGCCCCGGATTTCCCCTCAAATTATCCCGTTCATTTCTGGTTATACCATGCCTGTGTTCGACCGATAGTATCAAATGGCGCAGATATTCGACACCTCTTGCTAAGCAAGCCAACAAAGCCGAGAGCGTGAGGAACGCAGCCAGGGTAAACAGGGGTACGGTACATTTTGCGACAAGTTGTGCTTGATAATGATAGGTTTTGATAGAGGACAGCGACTGGGCTGAATTCATGCGGAGCTTTGCGACGCAGATATCGGCTGGAATTAAGTATGGTGTTGCCGGAATTCACAAAACTGGAGGGGATGGAAGGCCATTGGGGGATTCTATCATGGCACTTGAGAAAAAAAGCGACAATCTCGATATGAGGGTCATAGGTGGTTTTGTCGTAGTAGCTATAGGTTGCTTCTTTGGATGGCCTAGACTATGCGATTTGATGTATTCTTGGGGGATGGGTGAGCCAGGTTCAAAGTATTCTGAATCCAGTGAACATTCACAATCAAAGCGTTATGTGAGCGCTACAGAGCTGCCTAAAATCGAACGCCGGTCACAGTTGCAGACATTGCAGAGCGAAGGTGACAGACTTGTTGAAGAGGCTCAGGTTTTGCAGATGACCGCAGCTTGGATTGCATTGGATGGAGCTGATGAAGGTGAAATGCGAGAGATTAGAAGACTGTTGAACAAGAATACTGCTGAACTGGAACAAGTGAACAGGCAAATCGAGCAGCTTCTTCATTAGGTGATATTTGATTGAACGAGTAGAGTTGAAGCATGACAAGAGATATTCATATCAACGAAGATACAGCTAAGCCTGAGAATCGAACCAATTTAGCATTATTCAGCATACTAATGATTCCTGAAATACATTCATTTGTATGCGATAGCTTAGGACTTCCCCATAGTGTAATAATCTTTCCAAGCCCTAATCTTGTGACAGAAGAATTCGGTACTACCATGCGTCCAGATTTCAGGGTGGCAAGGTCATATCCAAGACCGAAAGAAGCTGTCGGATATATCGAAGTAGAACTTGGAAGAGAAGACGGAACCCAAGTGCAAAAATATAGTACAGAACTGAAACTTACGATCTACTCAATTGTCGGCAGGAAAGACTATCGTGAAAATGTAGGACGGGGCGATTTGTCTCTGGAGGAAATATATCGTGTGGCATTCGAAATTGGGGAGTCCTGTCTGAATACACAAAAACATGCTTCTCTCGATTTGTTCTGCACTTTGGTGAAGCATTATGTGATAGATGGCAATTTCAATGCTTCTAATAAAAGATGCGAAATCTCAGAAGAAATGCTCAACAGCCCATTGATACAAAAAGTCATCAGTTACTTTGGAGAATCCACCATGTCCGAAGTTGGTCGCATTGAGCGTGGAAAGATTTTGCTGGACACCATCAGCGAGAAAGGCTTTTCCTTCAAGGTGTATTGCAGAAAGAGTGGAAATAATCAGTTTAGCTTAATGTCTCGGACAAGAGGTAGGAATGAAATCACTTTCCCTTCGTTGTGCAAGCTGAAGAAATACTTTCCCATGAAGGGAGAGGAAACAGCACTTTTCGCTAAGACTATAGCCGATCTCGGTGATAACGAGATTTATGATTTGGGCGAAAGCAAGCGAGCACGATTACCTATTGAGACAGTAGAAGAACACTTTGAGAAAATTGGTGAGGTGTTCACCTTACTTATTTCTCCCTCTTATTGTAAGGTATTAGCGAATCAGGAATTGAAGTAGTACGTCACATCTATCGATGAGTTGTGCTTCTTAGTGACAGGTTTTGATAAAGGAAAGCGGGTGGGCTGAATTACTGCGGAGCTATGGGACGCAGACATCGGCTGGAATCAAGTATGGTGGCCCCGGAATTGAATTTTAATGGGAAAACCACCAAACCAAAATAAGTTTGAGCCTGCTATGCTCGTAGTCCTTTTGATTAATCAAAAGGACTACGTACATTTTCTCGTTAATCATATATGATGTGAGCGATTCTCATTTTCGAAGGAGGGTCTGTGGCCGACAGTGGACAGCGCCATTGTGCTCAAGGCGTAAATCTGGTATTTTCAGGGCATGGAAGTCAAAGAAGAAAAATTCCGGATCAGAACCTATGAGTGCCGGGTTGACGGGAGGATTAAGATATTCTCGCTAATGCAGTATTTACAGGAAATCGCAGCTCTTCACGCCGAGCAGCTCGGCTTAGGCTTCGACAGTCTCAGCGAAATGAACGGCTACTGGGTGCTGTCAAATATCAGAATAGAAATCAGCCGGCTGCCGGGGCGGGAAGATGAAGTCACGCTCAGGACGTGGCCAAGCGGGTATACCCGCACAATAGCTACAAGAGAGTTTGTCGGCAAGGACCAAAACGGTTCCGAATTGTTCCGTGCCGGCAGCGAATGGATGGTATTGAATAAGCAAACAAACCGGCTGAAGAACCTGTCTTTGTGTCGCGGGCATCCTGCCCGCGATTCGAGGGCGGGACGCCCTCGACACCTGTTCCGTCTCGATTTAAATTTGCCCAAAACCGGAGTCAAAGCCCTGCCGGACGAGCTTAACCGGTTAGAGCCCAACGGTGATTATCGCGAGGTTGACGTGGTGTGTGTGCCTTGCAGTTCAATTGACCTGAACGGACACGTCAATAACACCGAATACGTGCGTTGGGGTATCGACGCTTTGAGCAGAACATTCAAACTCAATGAGAATATCCGCTGCGTGCAGGCCACGTATTTATCCGAAGTTTTCGAGGGCGATGAGCTGGATTTGCTGGTTAGTGTCGCGGGCATCCTGCCCGCGTGTCGAAGACGTTATAGTATCTCGGGCATCCCATCTATAAGCTCGAGGCAGGCTCAGGCAGCAATTCGAGGGCGAGACGCCCTCGACACGTTCAGCGTCCTCGGAAGAAAATCGGGCACAGAGACCAATGTGTTTTTAATGGAAGTTTCCTGCTGACGGCTCCGGAATAGGAAAAATGGATTCCCGCCTTCGCGGGAATGACAGTGTGGCACAAAAACTAATTCCAATTGGTATTATTCGTGCCGGAGCGATTCTATTGGGTCCATATTTGCGGCTCGATAGGCCGGGTAAATGCCGAAGATTATGCCGACCGCCCCGCTGATTCCAAAAGCCAATACAAGTGAAATACCCGTAATTACCGTGGGCATTTGGCCGAAACGTGTAACCAGAAACGGGATCAGAGAGCCCAGGCTAATCCCCAAGATGCCGCCGAGGAAGGTCAGCATGAGAGTTTCCGTGAGGAATTGAATTATAATATCGCGTCTCCTGGCGCCGAGGGCACGGCGGATGCCGATCTCGCGTGTTCGCTCGCTGACGGTGGCCAGCATAATATTCATAATTCCGATGCCGCCGACCAGAAGCGAAATCGTAGCGATGGAACCCAGAACGATGCTGAAAAGACGCTGGGTTTGTTTGGCCTGCTTGAGCAGTTCTAAGGGAACGACGATCTGATAGTCATTTTTCTTGTGGAACCGGCTCAATATTGTCTCTAAAGTATCGCGTGTCGGCAGCACTTCGTCTATGGAACCGACTTTCACAATAACCTCCTGCAGCTCAACTTTCTCGACAGAGCGTCCGCCGGCTCCAAACTGTAAAGATATCTCTCCGAAGCGATTCTTCACCGTCGTCAATGGGATATAGATATTCCCTACGTTCGCACCGCCCTGACTTTTTCCTTTTGCAGCGCCATCGTCAACAATCTTTACTGTCGAAACAGCATCCGCGACACTGACAACCCCAACAACCCGATAATAATCGCCCACCATTTTTATATCCAGGCCCAGCGGATCGTCAAAGACAAACAATTCCTTGACCACTTTTTCATCGATAACACAAACGCCCTGCTTGTGGTGCATATCGATGCTGCTGAGGAATCGCCCCGACTTAACCTGGACCGGTGATATCTCCGGATACCAGGGCACTGTACCGATGACTTCGATGGCGACTTTGCGATTGCGGTACCATGCCTGCTGGGTAAGACGACGGCTCGGCACGACTACTTCGACGTTGGGCAGGCTGTTGCGAAAACGCTCGGCATCGAGATAGGTCAGACCGTACACACGCATGCCTTCGTTTTGACTGCTGACATCTGTATCTTCAGGCGGCGGCACGGTTTTGATAATAATGTTACGGCTGCCCAGCCGGGCGATTTGTTCCTGCGCCTGACGGCTGGCGCCCTCGCCAATAGCCAGCATGGCAATAACCGATGAGACCCCGAAGATAATGCCTAATGTAGTCAAAGTGGAACGCAGCTTGTGCATCCAAAGACTTTTGATTCCTAACTTAGCCGTGCGTTTGAAACGAAATAAAAACATAATTTTACCGTGAGTTTGTCTTTTATCACTGCCGTCTTATCCGACCATCGAAAATTTCTACGACTCTACCTGCATTTTCGGAAATACCCTCATCGTGCGTAACCACAATCAGTGTTTTGCCCTGACTATGCAAATCGATAAGAATTTTCAAGATTTCCGCGCCGCTTTCGGAATCAAGATTGCCGGTCGGCTCATCGGCTAAAATAATCAGTGGATCGTTTGACAGCGCCCTGGCGATTGCCACCCGCTGCTGCTGGCCGCCGCTGAGTTCCGAAGGCCGGTGATCAAGCCGATCGCCAAGGCCGACCATTGTGGCTAACTCCCTGGCTCGCTCGGCACTTTCGTTTTCAGAGTAGCCCTGATAATACATCGGGACCTCAATGTTCTCGATGACGTTGAGTTGGTTAATCAGATTAAACGATTGAAATATGAAACCGATACGAGCACCCCGTATCAGGGACAACTGGTCATCGTCGAGCAGGGAGACATTCTGTCCGCCAAGCCAGTAGTCTCCGCTGGTCGGGCGGTCGAGGCAGCCGATCATATTGAGCAGGGTGGATTTTCCCGAACCGCTCGGTCCCATGATGGCCACGTAATCGCCATTGTTGATTGTAAGCTTGATGTCGCGCAAGACCTTCAATTCCATTGTGCCGAGCTCGTAACTCTTGCACAATCGCTCCATGACCAGGATTGGCGAATCAGTCTCGAACTCTACGGCGTTGTCTTTATCACTGGTCATTGTACTTGCTGCTCCCACATTCCATCCGGCCTGACCTGCAAAATACCAATGTCTCTGAAAAAGCCCAGCTTTGCAATTGCGTGGGTCACCAGGGCGCGCGTCACATTATTTTGAGCATCCAACAGGGACCCTTCCGATTCCAGCAAGAGCCGCACATTTCCCTGCCCGATTTCCAGCAGTAATTCCTGAGTCTCCAGCCGCCGCTCAGCCAAATCCAAAGCTATTTTTTGAATACGGTACCGTTCGGCTTCCGCTTTCAGCGCTCGAAGGGTCTGACGCACTTCCAATTCCATCGCATCCCTGTCAATCTCATATTGCCGCTGCTGCCGCTCTAACGCTATCAGCGCTTTACGATATTCATTGCGTTCCAATTTCCGGTCCAAACCCAGATCATTCGATTCGAGACCTAAGCTATAGTTTCCCCGATGAAATTGCAATCTGTCGAAGTCGGTTTCGGGTGTCGAACGGACGCCGGCGCTGCCGACCAGATTGAGTTCTATGCCAAGGCGATCGGCAGCCACCATGACTTTTCTCGCCTCATCATCTATCCTGTCTTTGCTGTTTGCCAAATCCAGACGGCGAAGAAATGCCGTTTCAACCGCTTCATCCAATTCATAACCGGGTTCGATTATACCGATCTCTTCCAGAGCCTTCAATTCATTCTCGTCCAGCTCTATCTCAGCGTTGGGCGGCAAAGAAAGCTTTACCTTGAATTCATCGAGGGCCCCCTCGTAACCTTGCTGGGCCTGGACCCACTGATTTTCCGCATTCAGAGCCTGCTGTTCGGCCTCGTCCACATCGAACGGTCTTGCCTGGCCGGCTTCTGCCTCGATTTCCAGACGCTTTCTTGATTCAACCAGCCTGTAATAGCTGTTTTCGGCATTGGTTACACTGGCTTTCTGTTCCAAAACGCGATAATAGTCATCCGCAATCGAAACCACAAAATCTTTGCGATAGCGGTTGAACAAGCGTATCTGGTATAAAACATCCCGCTCGGCCTGCGTGAGATTCTCCTGAACTACCTGGCGGCCTCTACCACGAAGCAATGGCTGAGTTGCACTGGCACTAAGAATCGAGGTCAGCGAAGTCCGCGGATCACCGGTGAGAAACCTCGTCCAATCCATTGCTATATCTATGCTGATCATTGCTCCGTCGGCCAATAGTTGACTAAATCCCAGCTTATTACCGCTCTCGACCATCTTTACCTTTTCACCGTCATCGTCACTGATGTATTTGGTATCAATAGTTCCAAACCATTTCCGTGCGAAATCATGGCGAATAAGTGTAAGATCAAGTGCTTTTAGATAAAGCTGTTCTTTACGCTC
Source organism: Sedimentisphaerales bacterium (assembly GCA_049644065.1). Classification (GTDB taxonomy): domain Bacteria; phylum Planctomycetota; class Phycisphaerae; order Sedimentisphaerales; family Anaerobacaceae; genus JAFGPJ01. The sequence continues at coordinate 6,507 of JBARRE010000608.1, forward strand.
TTGGTACTCCCTGTTATACGCGGTAGCCATGGCAACCGCCTGTGCAAGGCTGATCACACCTGAGGCAGGCACGGCCCGCTCAATCCGGATGTCATCAGGCGGCGGAGGAATATTACTATCGTTGATTATATAATTGGACTTATGGCCGAAGCCGTCCGACCATTTGCCATCGATAATCTGATAAACCTCTTTATCGGTTTCCGCTTTGTACTGCTCAGGACTGCAAGCACCGGCAATACCGAAAATAACGGCGATGCCGAGCACCCAGCATAAAAACGTCTCAGGCCGAATTCTGCGAAGCATAAAATTCTCCTCCGATACTCTTCATCACTTTTCCAACACCATATTTGTTCGTATTTATGCCAAAACCGGATTTTTGAAAAAGAACATTCTCTACCATTTCGCTCCTTTCCAAACAGTAACTTCTTGCTAAATAATCATTTGAGCTAATTCGGTCAGGAGATGAGAAAGAACTTAACTGAGATCACCAAGGCCCTCAAATTACATATACCCGATCTCCATTTTTCAAAACTACCGTTATTATACAATACAACCCTATGAAAGAAAAGAGGAAAACCGCCTTCCCGATGCCAGGTACTCCTGATTTTGGATTTCATCGTAACACTCAATCAGGAATTTTTTCCAAAATACCTATAATTGGGGGTTTACAGGTGAAAAATATCAGGTAATCCAAAGTTGAATATGCCAAGTCAAGTAAAATTGGGCTCAATATGGTCCTTTGTCAAAAATACCACAGATGGCCGAAAAACGCTGACACAAACCAAAACGTTTAGCTCTATCAAGCCCGATGAACATGTCTTTTTACGGATTCTGGGATCACCAGAGGTACGGTTACGAGTTTTGAGAAACCATAATCTATGTATTAACAAGGTGTTACAACAGATATAGGTAAAGACACGAAAACTCACGACAGAATGTAGATCAAACTTGGCGCGTATATGAGAAGCATGTCTTGTATTCACTTGATGTCTTGCTTCCTCAACAAAAAATCATTCGTTTACTTTGGTGGTTGATGATGGTGTAATCGATACTATTCATGGATTGGTTTTCTGTCTCATCATGTCCGATGCAGCGCCTTGTTGGGCGGCGTTGCGATATACTGCAAATGCCCCGACGCAGAAGAAATACGACAGCCAACTCACTATACCCACCAGTTTCGCACCATCCTCATATAGATAGGGATCTATGCCAGAAGGGTCAAACAAATCTAAAGTGATCGAAACTCCAAAGAAGAATAACGCCATCCCCAGCAAGATATAATCCGTTTTCAATATAATCGAATAGAATCTGACAAGGTAGAAAAGTACAAATCCGAGGTAGCTGGCAACCACAACTGTTTCAGGTACGCCGAAGCGTGGGAAGAATTTTTCGTGAAGGAGGAAAACATCATCAAGGCCGAGGACCAGTGTCAGCAGCCCTGAAACAAAAAGAAAGCGTTTGATCTTGAGACAATCTGGGTGTCTTGAGAGAACCTTGGCGCTAAACATGCAGACTGCTGCTGAAGCAGCCCAGAAGAAGATACCTATTTGAGAAAGAAATCCAGTATAGAAAGGAACTCTAATGATAGTAGTTGGATCACGAGTTAGCCTGCCAATGGGGACTCCTTTCCAAAAATGTAAGAGCAACACTACGCCTATAAGAACTGCCGAAACAGCTAGATTTAGACCGATCATCGGCCAACTTGATCGGAATCGCGCGAGAGGAGAAAGTAATGATTTCATTTCTTAGATTCCATAAGAGCCTGTCCGAGTAATTCGCTCAAACAACTCTCTTTTGACTATTTGCAGCTCCCATTTTTTATCTGGCAGTATAAACTGGGATTTCCCATTTACACGCTTAAAAAACATAATTACCCCGTACGACATCAATGAACTTACCGAAATTACCTTGAACAATCAAGAATTTTCGACTTCGAGACATTTTTTGGTATCGTCCCAAAGGTTGTGGGAAGTCTGGTTGCTCACTTCCCGAACAGCCAATTACGTTTATCGCTTTGTCAGCTATTTGGCTTTGAACTCTTCATAGGTAGCCGACGTCAAAACGAAGAGCTGATAAACTATCTCAAGCTGCCAGCCCTTTGGCTATAAGAATAATTGTTGCTGATCAGGTATGCAACTGGGTAGAGACAACCGGGGCCCATTGCGCTTGTCAAGGGCCAATGGGACCGTCATGACATCTGAGCTATCCTATTGAAATACAAGCACTTACCTCCCTATATTTCTCAGTCGCAATTTCGGCCGTTTTGTGGTAGCGTAGGATTCAATGGACGTTGCTAAATCTTACCATGGATGCCTCAAAGGAAATTTTTGTGGCAACAAGAATTTTAGTATTTGACTTTGGGCTCTTTATAGGTGACCTCTTCTTGATTCTTGACTGGTTGTTATAAAAGCCTTTTGTTGCCTTAAAAATAAACGGGGCCTATATCGAACTTATTGGCATAGGCCCCGAAATCATTCAAATCCTGCTGTTATTTCCGCTAAAGCGGATTTTGGATTTTACTATTCAGCAGCCTCTCTCGGCTGATACAGCCGGATGTCGTCAAAGTACATCTTACCCGAACCGCCAGGGATCGTCATGTTGCCCCAGGTACCAAGACCAATAGCAATCCTGTCAACGTTAGTCAGGATTATGCCCTGATCTTCGAAAGCTCGTAATGGAATCACCCACTCGGTCCAGGTGTCTATTGTTGATGCGGCAGGATCGTCGTGGACTACTACAGCAGGTGCTCCGGCGCTGTTGGAGACCGCTATATACATAGGCTCAGTATCGTTGCTGAGCATACCGATATCCTGGCTGGTCCACTGTGGACCGACTGTGCCGGTAATCGTGACATTGGAGAACACGGCCTCGCATATAGCGATTGGATTGTGAGAAGTAACTGCCAAGCCTATATAGACATTCGAACTCATCGAGACATTCCGCGGATTCCACGACATTTGTTGCCACGTGGATCCGTTGGCCGAATAGTAGCCTCTAAAGTTGCCTGCGACATCACGCTCTAATTTTACCCAGTAAGGTGCTGTGATAGCTATTTGCTGAGCCGTCGCTACTGAAGTGTCACTTGTGGCGTCGATGTCCGTGTCCATCCGCGTCTGGAATCTGCATCCGTTGCCGGGCGTTATTAATACCGCAGCAAATTTTGAGCCTGGTTCCAGTGTCTCGCGAATCATAACGCCGGCCTTAGCCCAGGGATCCGTGTTATCGACGCTAAGCACTTTCGCTACAATTGAGCTTGTACCGGAGAGTATTTTGGAGGCGTAGTGGAACTCATCGGCGGCGTTCCAGATGTCTGCGCCAGAGCCGGTCATCGTATAGGTGCCGACCGGCGCCTCTGTAAAGCTGCCGATTGATGCCGGGTGACCTCTGAACCACAGCGACAAATCCGTAACGCCTTCCTCGGTCCAGTCACGCGGGGCAGTTAACGTCAGCTCCGCCTCTGAATAGTAGGCGTAGCCCTGCTTATTATTGTTGCAGAAGAGCGGCATTGACTGGCTGCCATTATGAACTATCGTTTCCTCGGTATAAGAAATTGTGGTTTCGTCTCCTACAGCCGCTCCGGTGCCGTTGCCGGCAAAGTAAGGATCAACACCGGGCACACCATAGCCGAGGCCGTCATGCCATGCGTACCATATCTGGTTCTCATAAGCATCGTAGCTCTCAAAATCGTCCACGATCAGGAAATCAGCAGTGGTGAAGCTCCAGACCGGGCCCTTCCAGGGACTGTCCGGATTCAGATCGTTGACTTCATCAACACGCCAGTAGTAGATCGTGTTCCAATCGAGCTTTGCAGGTGAGAAGCCTGTCGTTGCCTGCCGGCCCTGGTAAATGCCTGCCGTGCCGGTGTCCGCGCCGGCAACTGCGGCAGCATCCCTGCCAAGATACACGTCATGCTCGACCGCAAGACCGCCGGCTGTCCACAGGAGGACAGGCGTCTGGCTTATATCGACAGAATTATTCGCCGGCCTGGACAGACCGGCCCGTACAGACGGGGAAAGGGCTGCGGCGGGAATGATCTCCAGTGGAAACGAATCGTGCGCCCAGCTCAGCTCTGCCATTGCACTGCCGGAAGTGGCGAAGTACAACATCTTGATCGATGCGAACTCGCCGGCGACCAGGTCAATCGTACCCGACTGCTCAAGGGGACCGGACTGATTTCGCCATGCATCCGCCATTTCCTCTCCATTGACGTAGAGAAGCACCCCGTCATCGGTCGTGGCCTTGAAAGTATATCTTCCAGTTAGCGGAACATCCAGTTCGCCCGTCCAGCGCACGGCAAAATTGTCCTCGTCAACAACACCGGGCTCAGGTGAACCATTGCCCCATTGAAAGTTTATGCCGGGATCGATTCGCGTCAGCGTGACATTCTGGAAGGGTGATTCAGGCGGATCCGGTACGCCACCGCCGTAGTTAGCGTATTCGCCCACGAGGCCGCCGCCCGGTTTTGTGGTCGTGAAATTCCACACATTCCCGGTGCGCCACTCAGTGCCGTCAAAAGAATCTATTCGCCAGTAATAGGTCGTATCGAGTTCCAATAGACCGGGATCGAAAGACATCTTCCCGTTGGCAGGAGCCCCGGTGGCATTTGCCACTTCTTCAGAATCAGTGCCAAAGTAGACACTAAACAAGGCGGCGTTCCACTTGGCGGTCCAGTTCAGCTCCACATCCGTACCGACAAACTTCATGGTATCAGGTGGGAACGGATTGTACGCGGTTCGTGGGGGCAGCGTGAAGCTCCAAACGACACCCTTCCACGGGCTGTCAGGATTGTCAGGATTTACCTCGTCTACCCGCCAGTAGTACGTCCTACCAGGCTGAAGACCTTCCGGGACAGGGAAGCCCGCAAATCCGACCACCTGGAGTGTGTACGTGGTATTGCCGATAAACGTATCCTCGGCAGATTCGCTTACATCGTCAAAATTCGTTCCGAAGTACACGTCGTGTGACACGGCCCAAGTTCCGGCTTTCCAACCCAGGCTATACCAGTCCTGCTCAACAGTAGCGCCATTAGCGGGATCCGGCCCGGCTGCCAACGGGGCCGGCGGGCCAGCCATGACCTGCTCAATCTCCTCAACGGTGAGGGCTTTGGTGTAGATGCGAACGTCATCGATGATTCCATCAAAGGGCCTGTTCTCTGCTCCTATGGGTTGGTTGCCAATGGCACCCTGGACAGCGGGATCGAGAGCGACAGAAGTGCCTCCTTTGGCCAGCGTGCCGACTTCCACGCCATTCTTGTATATCTTCATGTCCGTGCCGTCCCACCAGATGGTCCCATGGATCCACTCATCGACTTCAAAGCTGCCGGCTTTTATCTCCGAGGTTGCCTGTCCATCGTTGGTCTTTAGCCGAAGCCTCAGGAACTTCTCGCTGCCGATGCGGCTGGAACTGAACATCCATATGTGGTCATTGTTTTCACCGCCAAACGCTTTGGAAACCATGCGGGGATCTTGGCCGGGTGTGTCCAGATTGTTTGCCTTAAACCAGCAAGTGATGGTCATCTGACCAGAGGGAATATCGAGTCCACCGAGTGACACACGCTCGCCGCCCAGGCCGTCAAAAAGCAGACCGCTTCCGAACTTGCCAGCAACCCACTCTGGGTCCTGGATGAATACACCGTCGTGTCCGTTACCGCTCGAATCGACCGCAATGGTACCCGTGCCATCGTCTAATTTCCACCAGGCCAGGAGATCCGGATCCTGTGCCTGCGTGCAGACGGCTACCGCGAGCAGTACTATAAAAGCCAAAAAGACATGTATTCTCTGCATGATAGTCCTCCTTATCAAATGGTTAGAATGACTATGTTTTGGCCACTTACGATAGCGACCGATATTTATCTTTAGCCACACCACATTCTGTCAGTGCTCGCAAAAGACAATTTTACGACTTGAAGCTATCTCCTTCCTTCAGACGCCAAATATATGCTGCTAAGAGAGTGGAAATCCCAAATTCGAAGCCTGTAATTTATTATTTCCACCTGTCCTATTTATACCAAATCAGCGACCTTACTGTCAAGGGAAATCTCTTAATTGCGTTGGAGTAAAATAGCCGGGGCCCATACCGAATCAAGTCGGTATAGGCCCCGAACTGATACAAAACCTGATAAATTTCCGCAAATGCGGTTTTACTATTCAGCAGTTTGTTTTGTTCGGGGATATACAAGAAGATAAACGGGTACAGTGTTTATGTGTGGCAGGAGTTTCTCCCTTCAGAGGAGATCCATAAAGTCACCTTAGAATTAGCAAAAGGCGAGTAAACGCGGAAAAACCAGAGGAAACAAAGTCACAACTGCAATCGGTGGGTATCTCATTATTGCTACTTGTCGAAAAAAGAATCTGCGTGCTATACACTATACTGCCATCCGTTTGGCAGCTGACGGCCGGCGTGGAATCAGGGACCCCAGTCGGTGTTCGGCTCTCTTATGTCGAGTTCTTTGATCCAGGCATTGCGAAACAGCACTTCATGGCCCTCACACTGTAGCTTAAGTCCTCCGGGCACATCGGTGATGCCTGTTCCACCCTGATTGCCTCCGTCGATGCCGGAGTTCTTTCCGCCCCAGACCTTTTGGATTTTGTGGTTCGTATGTGCCCTAACTCCGTTGAAGAAAATAGTCACCATTGCTTTTTCGGTGAGCTTTCCATCCTTGAACCGGGCGGCACGGAATTTTATGTCGTAAGCGTTCCATTTTCCCGTGCCGTTATAAGCATGGTATGGACCCGCCGCCTCGTTAATCACGGCAGCCATTCCATGCTTTCCGCTGTCGCCGTCCAGGACTTGTATCTCATAACGATTCTGTAGATAGACTCCGCTGTTGCCTTTCTTGTGAGGAACCAGAAACTCAATATGCAGCCGGAAATCCCGATATTTCTTTTTCGTAACAATGTCTGCAGCGCCATACTTACCTCCGTCGCCGGCGGGATCGGAGCTTGCGATGACTTTGCCCGGATCGACGGGATCGTCGACGATCTTCCACTTGATAGGCAAAGACGAGGCAAATCGCGGACCTTCCCAATACGTCCATTTTTCGTCCAGCATTTCGCGAGTTCCATCAATCAGGACCTCGGCTCCTGGCGGCGGCGATGCTCCAACGCCGATCTCTCCAGCGGTGCTGGAAAAGGTATTGCGCCAAAGTTGCAGAGGCCCCATGTCCCAGCTTCGGGCCGTGACGATGTCGATGTCACCGTCGTTGTCGATGTCTCCAGTCTTAGCTTTGTAGGCGCTCACAGCAGCCAGCGGTTGTTTCCGCCAAGCGAGCCCCTTACCTTCGTTGACAAACACACATATCTCAGGATTCTTCTTTCTGATAAGGGTGGCCGCCACAATATCAATATGTCCGTCCAGATCAACATCATCACCACGAAGCGTATGGCAGTAATCGACAATGCCGACCTCGTGTTTGGTCCAGGCATCCGGACCGCCCTTAGGATTAGCCGATTCATACCATGCAACGGTGAAACCGGTTTTTTCTGAATGCGATATAATCACATCTACTTTGCCGTCATTATTCAAATCTTTGACATCGGCCATTACGCTATGATCCTGCCAGCCGCCCGTAATATCTTTGAACCATGTCGGGTCGATATCATGTCGCTTCCAGGTGTCTTTACGAGAGCGCCGGGGATTCTCAAGCCAGAACCCATTCATCACTACATCATAGTCACCGTCTCCGTCGATATCACCGATTGTCATTCCTTCGCGTTCGGCATTATCGGTTTTTACTTCGACCCATGAATCGGGCGACTCCTGGAAATAGACGGCGAATTTGTGCTTTGTACGGACAACCACATCGGGTTTGCCGTCGTGGTCCATATCGTGCACTTCAATATCTTTGACTTCACTGCTTGTTTCGACAGTGGCCAGTTTGTGTTCTTTCCAGCCTGAAGTAGCTTTGCCGCCCGGATTCTCGTACCAAAATACGCTGGCCTCATTGTCGCTGCCTTTGGCTGTGACGACATCGTTGTCACCATCTTTGTCCAGATCGACGGCAAGCACGCCGTCGCCAAAAATGTGGCCGTTGTCGACAATGCTGGACCGCCGCCAATTGGGATATTTGTACCAGCCGATCTTTCCGTCGTTCTGTTTGCCTCTGTCGCTCGACCATGTATGAACGACGATGTCGTTGAAGCCATCACCGTCGATATCACCGATTGCTGTCCTGCCGCCAATATTTTCATCAATGACCACATGTTCGAAATCCACTCCTCTGGCGGCACTGGTGATAAAGACTATGGCGATTAACATTGATTCTAACGAAATGATTCTGTGGTGCGACCTTACCTTCGAAATTGTCATATTTCCCATTGCGTTTCTCCTGATTGGCTCAAGCCGAGCGATCCTTTGTTCGATATTATCTTTCATTGTGCAATTTTGTGATGCAAGTTATAATTCGGTAAGCGAACCTTTTCCTTTCCTCATAGCTCCCTTTTTCATAAATTCGAGAAATTTAGAACGGAGCGTATCGGTCATAAGAGTCTCTTTCACTGGAGGGAGTCTCAAGAATCCTCCAATAAAACCTTTCATGATTTTTTGGGTTATATTTTGAGGATTATCAAAAATTTGATTTTGAAGAGTTCCTCTTTCAAGACATTGCAAAATTATTCTTTCAAAGGTTGTCTCTGGATGAATAACCCTCTTTTCACGCTTTACTAATTTAAGTGATTCTGTCTTAGTACATTTTAAAGCACATACACCACAACCAATACAAATAGAGGTATTAATCTTGGGTACCTTTTTCTTCTTCGTCTTCGGATTTTCTATAGGTAACATCTCAATTGCTTCGATTGGACATGCTTTTGCACATTTTCCACAGCCTTCACATATTGTATTGGTTCAGCGACAATTGGACATTGTCCTTTTTTTAGATACTCCTAGTTTAGTGGCTTGCAGAATGGCAAGCCCAGGTTTTCTTGAGGTATAAGAGTAATCTGAATCATACTGGCAAAGCCTGTTCTTATAAATGGCAGTGAATATTTGATTCACTGCCAAAGTATGATTCGTCATACTCAGTCAGCTATCCCTGGTAAGT
>JBARRE010000609.1:0-13826 GCA_049644065.1 Sedimentisphaerales bacterium
GACTTCAGCTCGCAATTCTTCTATAATTGCTTTTATACGATCATCCATAACGTAATCTGCATATCGTTGCCTATTATGTTATCGGATGTATCGCTACAAAAACTAAAATTTCTGGCTAAACACGTACAGAAGCCCGGCCTGTTTATCAATGCGCTTCTGCCGAGCGTCATTTCCCCGGCTATTCGACTGTTTCTGGGATGGGAACGACTTCGGCGTCAGGTGTAAACTTGATCTGGCCGTCGTTTTCGAGCCATTGTTCCCACGCCGCAATGGCCACTTCGTTCACTTCGGCCGTGCCTGTGGGCGAATAACCGAAATTCTGTCCTGTCACGATCCGCAGGCGGTTGATCATATTGACAACCATTTGCTGGTCGGTTGGATTGTACTTGCCGTATCGCTTCATCGGATTGTCCGCGTATTCGAACATATTCCCGCCCGATGGCGTCCGCAATGTCTGGACCATCGAGGGCAGACAGACCAGCAGGTCTGATACGGCCTCATCGTTCATGCCGAGCCGGGCGTAGGCCAGACCCCGGGCGTAGTTGCAGTAGTTGAGCGGTTTCTCGCCCCCGCCACCATAAGCCTTGAAGATTTCAAGTACCTTGGTGAACTTCTCGATGGCCAAATCGTACTTGCCCTGTCCGTAGTAAGCGCTGCCCAGCCAGAACCATGCCCAGTTGCGCGATTGGTGCTCGGTGACGAATTCAAACAGCTCTGCCGCTTCGGTGTAGTTGCCGCCGGCGAGTGCGTACGTGGCTTGCTTGAAATATTCGCTTGCCTTTTCCTTTATACCTTCTTCTTCAAGGAGCCAGTCCGGCACCGAACCGGCGGGTGCGCCCGGCCGCTTATCGACAACGGCGTAGCCTTCCGGGATGAATATCTCAAACGTCCCTGCCGGAGGCTCCTCGTAGCTCAGTTCGGTATCTCCTATGGCGATTGGCAGCTTTGTTTGAGGGTCAACATAGCACTCGGCGCTCATATACGGCCACCAGACCTTATGAGCGGGGCGGCCCTGGTAATCGTCGTTCACTTTGAGGATTTTGCCTTCCTGGCGAAGGTTCTCCAGTGCCTTGCCCAGTTCACCAACCCACTGGAACTGCACTTCTTTGCGGTCGTAAATTACCACCGCTTTCTTGTTGTGGCGATAAACGGCCGTGGATTCACCGTCCTCGATGACCATATTGGGGGCGGAAGGGTAATTTTCGATAACCCGGGAAGGGTTCTGTTGGCGATAACGCACTTGCCAGCCATCCATGCCGATCTCAATCCATCGTTCATCGTCGATTTGGCCGGTATCGTCGCGCCCTATGATGTGAAGAAACCGTGCGTTCTTGATGGCTTCGACGGTTTGGCCAACTGCATAAGCCGAGGTGGCCGACCTGTCCCAGACACTTATTGCCAGGATGGCCACGGCAATAACCATCGCCGCGGCAGCTAATTTTGTAATTGAACTCTTCATAATTGTTCTCCTTATGTTAGGCGGTGTAATGATTGGTTTCTGCGTTTCGACGTTGTCGAGTTGCTGCAAGAGGTCATTGAGAACGGCCTGGTTCACGTCAGGATTGGAATGTATCGCTGCATTCTTTATTAGCTTCTCTACGTTTTTCTGTGATCTCATTTTGTCACCTCACCGTTCAACATTGACCGCAATTTATCCAGTCCGATTCGGTATCGACTCTGGATCGTCTTGATTGGAACGCGTTGCGATTTAGCGATTTGCCTGAACTTCATTCCGCCCTGCGCTCGCAGGATTACGGTTTCCCGCTGGTCATATGGCAGTTGTGCCAACGCCTTGTTCAATTGTCTGAATTCGTCGCTGATTATGATCCATTTCTCGGGATTGCCGGAACTTGATGCAACTGGCTTGGCTGCATCCAAGCCGGGATTATGCCGCCGCTGATATGCTCGATTCGCATTTCGCGCCCTATTGGCGACACACGTGGCCAGATAGCTCTTGAGGTTTCCCGTGAGCTGGAAATGATTGGCATTCTGTATGAATGAGGTAAAGACATCGTGCACAACGTCCTCGGCAATATCCGCCTCGTTCAGCAAAGAAATCGCCAATCTCAGCAAATCATCTCTGTACTTTTCATAGATCCGGCAGAAAGCGTCTTTACTGCCATGTTTGAATTTCCACACTAACAACCTGTCTTCGAGCACTGATCAGCACCTCTTTAGAGTATTAGATCGATCGATCATCACCTATATAACAACTCAAACAGGCCTTTTGCTCAAATTAAAATTGATTTTTAGGAATTTTTGATGTGAAAAACTCTGTGTGATGTATTGCTCTGCCGGATGCGCGCACAAAAAAGGCCGAGTCAAGGAGGCCCGGCCTTTTAGGATTCACTGCCTTTGTTTTTCACCAGATATTTACTGACTTATAAAAGCATTAGGATCAAAGAACGTATCATCCATTTTTTCCGAATAGTTAAAAAAGAAATCACCATATTCACCATTTCTGGGATCTCTGAATTGCATTTGTACGGGAAGTTTACTCTCGCGAAGTGCCCAGATTGTAAGGTGCTCTGGTGTCGTTTCCGATTTCGCTTCAAAAACAACCATTTCTTTCGATGCCGCAGTATCAGCGGTTGCTACAGGAGTAATCGCACTGACGTCGGAAGGAAAGCTTTTTATGAGTGTATCGAGTGAAAACTGTCCCTTGGTACCCAAGGTATCTATAAATATTTTTGCCAGGCTGGTGTTGGAATCGTATGTTATCCATTTTACAATAGGGTCGTTGGTTTTCACTGCCAAATTCCGGCTAGAGGCAGTCATTATATTTTTTCTGTTTTTCAAATCAGCACAGATTGTAACATTTCCATCATAAGCTTTTACACGTGAGTCTTCCGATTTCCATATCTGGATTTTTTTTATTTCTGGTGAGCTATCTTTTCCGATGTAAATTGTTAAGTTGAAAAAAGGTACAGATTCAAAATGCTCGGCTAAATCCGCCCAGGCGACGGAAGATCCATTAGTACTAAAGTAGTCTGCGCTGAAAAACACTATAACAATTATTACCGCCGCAGCGGCTAATTTTGTCAGTGGACTTTTCATGATGAATCTCCTAATATTCGGCAGAACGAATGCCGACTGTTGTTTCATTGATTTCTTCTGTGCATCAAGTAATTCACTAAGAACTGCTTGATCCGTTTGGGCATTGGTATCAATATCCAAATCCAGATTCTTAACGATTTTTTCTATATTTTCTGCTGATCTCACTTTTCCACCTCACCGTTTAAGATTGACCGCAGCTTAGTCAATCCGTATCGATATCGACCTTTGACTGTATTGACCGACACGCCCTGCGATTGAGCGATTTGTCTGAACTTCATGCCGGCCCGAAGGTGCAGGATAACCACCTCTCGCTGCTCGTATGGAAGTCGTGCCATTATATCGCTCCATCGTCTTAATTCTTCGCTTTGTATCATCCACTGCTCGGGTGTATTCGACTGCGAGACGACAGATTCCGCTTCATCAAGCCCATCGGTTTGCCGACGCTGATTTGTCCGGTTTTTGTTTCGGGCGCGATTGGCAACGCAGGTCAGCAAATAGCTCTTAAGGTTACCGCCCAGCTTGAACGTCTCGGCCGATTGTGCAAATGAGACAAAGACATCGTGCACTATATCTTCGGCATCACTCGCATTATTCGAAAGAATCGCTGCCAGCCTCAGCAGGTCTTTTTTATACTTTTCATAGATACGGCAAAGAGCATCACTGCTGCCGCACTTGAACTTCCATATCAGCACTTTATCTTCGAGCATCAGCAAGTTACTTTCCCAAGCTTAGGATCAACACTACTTATAACACAACTGAACCATCCATTTGGGTACAAAAAAATGTGGAATTTTCCGAGAAATATGCGCAAAAGAAAGGCCGAGCCAATCAGACCCGGCCTTTGTGTTCGGAGGGGATTCAATATGAGACTATTCGTTCTATTTGGGCTTGCCGGTGGACACAATGACTTCGGTTCCGTCACTGAGAACGAATCTTTGTCGTTTGAATAAGAACACTCGACCTCGTATTTGCTTTTCTTCTATGCCGATTTCCTCTTCTTTACCTGCTCGCTGGAGGCGGAGATTGAGAAGCTCTTCCTGCTGCTCTTCGGTCAGGCTTCTCTCGCGGTCCTGTGTGTCAGGATCACCTTCACCTATCGTTTCTTCACGCCCGTCTGAAAGTACGTACTTGAATCCGAACGACCTGGGCTGTGGCTTGCCGTTCACTTCCTTATCGGTCACTCTTATTAATTCTCTGTCGTCCTGTTGGCGAAGCAGGTCAATCTCCTCTAAGTCTTTTATTTTTTGATCCACGTCAATCGTTTTATTCGGATCCGTCATGACCCCAATCGTAACCGTACGCATGCGGGTCATTGTTCGACCATCTTCAGTCTCGACTGTCTCAGGTTCCGTCTGGAAAATGTATGTGCCGTCCGGTTCTCTACCCTTAAAGTAAAGTTTTCGAACCTTTAGGCCCACCGTAGTTGCTAAAGCTCCGGCGCCTATCACAACGGCAATTACCGCTGCGTATTTCCAATTTTTTAATCTTACAGACATGGTCTGTCTCCTTTCGATTTTTCCGAGAACCTCTCGGCGTAATTGTTGCTGGTGTTGATGTGACGCATGTTCTGGCAGAACAACGCTTTTGAGGTATCTGTCTATATTCTTAATATTCTTGTTCATGGTTTTGTTTCCAACTATTCCGGCAACACACCCCGAAGCACCAGGATATCCTGCAGCCGGGTCAGCCCACGGTGCAACTGGGATTTTACTGTGCCTTCTTTTCTACCGGTGATTTCGCATATCTCGGCAATTGCCTTATCTTCGAAATAGCGAAGAATGATCACCGTTCGATACTTCATTCGCAGCTCCAGCAACGCCTTATGCAGCAGGCGATACTCCTCGGCTGCCTCCAGGCTGTCACTAGCTGACTGTCCAGTGCTATATTCGTCATCGTCCGTCTGAAGACTGACAGCCTTGCTGCGTTTCTGTCTGCGCCAGTGCATCCGCAGTTCATTGGTTGCGATACGATATAGCCAGGCCCGGAAGGGGACCTGTCGCCAGCGATAGCGCCCGAGATTCCCGAAGACGGCGAGAAAAACATTCGATGTTAAATCCTCAGCAACTGTACCGTCAAAGGTACAACGGTAAATGTAGCCGAGAATTTCGCTGTAATATTTGTCAAAGAGCCTTGCCGCGGCTTCAGTGTCCTGCCGGGCCGCAGAGACCAGCATCTGGTCTTCGTCTAAAATTTCGCCATTGGATTCCAATCGGCACTCTAACGCGTCTTCTACCATTCGATTGCTCCGGAGTCAGTCTTCACCTATTATAATGCACAGGCATCGAAAAGGTTGCATTTTCATAGAGGCTAGCGCGCAATAAAAAAGCCGGGTTACTTGAACCCGGCTGGGAAGGTTGCTATTCATGGTGCCGTTAGTCGTCGACCTGCCACCAGTCGTTGTCGAAGTAGTGCCATTGTGGGAAGGTGCCTCTCATGCTGTTGACATTATTACCCAACAAGAGTCTGGCCTTGGCATGCTTGCCGTCTTCGGAAATCTCGATATCCCGTAGATATACATTCGTCGGCCCTTTGATGTTTACGGCCTGCACGAAGGCCTCGCCCAGCGCTTTGGCGCTTTCGATGTTTGCAAGGTTCTCCTGGAGTCGCGTGGCGTCTTCTTCGGTACCGCCGAAGAGGTTCGAATCATATTCGACCTCGCCTTTGATCAGCTTGAATAGGTAATTGAAGTTGTAATTTGCGGAGTAAGCTTCGGCATTGCCTGTCTTGATTGCATCAACCAGGGCGGTCATGCGTTCTTTGAGACGGGCCGGAACATCATCGTCTTGTGAGATGTTGTATGGTGCATGGTCTTTTTCGACGACCAGCTTCTGCTGTTCTTTGAGGATGCTGGCGCCTTTGGCGTTGCTGACTTCTACGGAACCTTCGGTTACTTCGACCGCCAGAAGCTGTACATGCTCCTTAGTATCGGTAGTAATTCCGTCAACCATGTCCAACGTAAATTCCGTGCCTAAAGCCTTTACGTCGCCGTAAGGTGTGGTGACGATGAATTCGCCGAGCCCTTTGACGACGGAGACATCGATTACGCCGGCGATATGCTCGAAGCCTCTTGTGTCACTGGTGTTATCGATTCGAATCTTTGCTCCTTTGGCTAATGTAACTTGCGAACCATCGGCCAGCTTGAAGGTCTGGGGGCCGGTCATTTCATTGTCGATTTGAGTTGTGTTGATTGTGTCTGAATCGTTAAGTTGGTAAATTCCTGCTATTGCTGCTATGGCTATCACCGCCGCTGCAGCTAATTTTGTGATTGTGCTTGTCATGATAATTCTCCTATTTTTCAGCGGAGCCGGTGAAACCGAAGCGGCTTTTCCTGCCCGTGAGGTTAACATCTGTACGGCGTCCGGGTGCTGTTGCTTCCACTGTTCGAAGTCCGTCCGTGGCTTTTCCGAGCCGATTGTCTCGGTCAGGGCTTCATCGAGCCATTTGTTATTTTCAGGACGTTCCATAATCATCTCCCGTAAAACCGTTTCTTTTCAAATACTTTGCAATCTTGCGTTTTGCCCGAACCAGCCGGCCGTTCACTGCCTGCGGCGACAGACCCAGAACTTCCGATATCCTCGCCTGCGAGAAACCGTCGAAGTAACGCAGAACAATCAACTCTCTTTCTGCTTCTCGAAGGTCCCAGACCGCCCGGCGAATAGTTTCCTGGCGATCTTTGCAGTCTTTTTCGCTCTTAGCGGCGTGTTCGTCGCTCAAAGCTACCGGCTTGATTCTGTTGGCTCTGAGCATCTGCCTCGAAACATTCCGGCAAATACCCGCCAACCATGCGGCAAATCTCTCTTTACTTTTCAAACTCTCTATGTCGCGGCAGGCGATGGCGAAAACTTCCTGGGCGGCATCCTCTGCGAGGTGTCTGTCGGCCAGCATCGAATAAGCCAATGCTACCATCGGGCTGTGATAACGTTGATAGAGAGCACCGAAGCTATCCAAATGGCCATTTTGGGCGGCTTCAACTAATTGTGTTTCTGAATTCAAATTCACAACAATTCACCATTCAAAGAACCTGCTGATATCCTTGTCCTGAGCGACGTCGAATGGAAGCTTCTGTTATTATAGTGTAGTTAAAGCTCCGAAATGTGCGCACAAAATTTATTTTTTAATATTTTGTGTCTTTTACCCGTCGAAGCACCTTGGAGTATAAATAAACCAGGCTCGGAGCTATTCCTCCTCTGATTTATCCGGAGGAGTGTCTTTGTCCTCTTTTTTGGCGGGCTTTTCCTTTGCATCAAGCCGCTTTTTGATGTCGTCGAGGTCGTTTTTGAGTTTTTCGGTTTCTTTTCTGAACTCATCGACCGTTTCGCGCATGCGGACGATTTCGTCCGGAACGAGCTGTTTCTGTTGCCGTAACTCTTTAAGGGCTCTCTCGGCGGAGCGCTCGATATTGTCGTCCGGTTCATCATTGGAAAACGTCTCAATAATGGGAATTGCTTTCGGATCGCCGAGGGTTCCCAATGCCCCAATCGCCCCGGCCTGAATTCCGTTTTTCGGATGATTGACATAGCTGGCTATAAAATTGCGCACCTTTGTTTTATCGTCTTCGTTACGGGAGATGTGCGCCAATGCGTTAAGACCCCGGGTGAAGGACCATGAACGAAAGTCCATCTCACGCTCATTCAGCACTCTCTGGAGAGGCACAATGAAGAAAGGCTCATCCAGCATGCGAATCGCCTCGACCGCGGCGGTTGCCAGTTCGTTGCGGAAAGACACGGATTGGAGATATTTCAAAAGCAGGCGGCGCGTGCTCTTGTGATGGTAGAGACCAAGGTTGCGAATCGCCACCTCTAGAATCGCGGGATTTTTTTCGTTTTTTAAAATTCTTTTTAGAAGCGTCAGAGTTTCAGACCTGTAAAAGCCGCATACATCTCTGACAACCTGTTGGCGCACGCGTGCATCGGCTTGGACCAGCGAGTCGGCGAGCGCCTCGAACGCCTCATTGGTGTGAATCTCGCTCAACGCCGAAGATGCGTTTCTGCGTACGGCGTAAAACGGGTCATCGTTAAGAACATCTTTGAGCTTTTCGACAGTCTTCTTATCCTTCTTGTTCTTAAGCGCATCGAGGGCCCGTAACCGCCCGATCACATCGTCATGATTCTCCAACTGCTCATACAGCATCGCCGTGGGCTTTTCGAACTTGATATTGGCCAACAGGCCGTAATCGGGATCGAATCGAACGATGTTAGGCTCGTCGGGCAGCCGGAAGTAGAAATCGTGCTGTTTGCTGTCGATAACGATCTCACGGTCGATCGGCTCATCCCCAATTATAAAGCGGACTTTTGTGCGAAAGTGAAACAGCATTACCTTCTCGGTGACCTCATGCGTCTGTTCGACGGATATTTTGGCGAGCTTGTCCTTTTCCGTCCAGTTGTAGCTTACTTTCAAATCGGGATGCCGGCCGTGATAAATCCACTGGTCGAAGAATCTGTCATACGACCGGCCCGTCAATTCCTCGATTACCGAGCGGAAATCCTCCGTGACTACGCTGCTCAAAGCATGCCGTTCGAGATATGTTTTGACGCATTTTCGGAACATCTCATCGCCGAGTTCGGTCCGAAGTATGTGCAGCACCCATCCGCCCTTGCCATAGGTTCGGTAGTCAAACTGTTCCCAGCTATCTTTGTACGAGCGATAAACAATCGGCTTATGCTCGGGACGGTCTCGAAGCAGATACGATGCAGTGCCGTACAGGCCGGCGAGCATGCTGTCTCTGCCGTTTTTGTAGCCGTCATACAAATCTTCGTAGTATGTCGCAAAACCCTCGTTGAGCCAGAGATGGCTCCAGTCTTTGCACGTCACGTAGTCGCCGAACCACTGATGGACCAGCTCATGGGCCACAAGGCTCTGGCTCGAACGGATGTTCTCGGTTTCATCGGTGAAAAGTGTGCCGGTGCCGAGGATCGTCAGCGAGGTATTTTCCATCCCGCCGCCGAAATCCTCGCAGGCCGCCTGGTAATACTTGTCCCACGGGTAGGGCACGCCGATCTCTTTCTCGTAGAACTCCAGCATGTCCGTCGTGTCTTTAAACGAATTTTCCGCATATTGTATTTGTGACGCGGGTGTATAAAAAGCGATGGGAATGTCCCTGTACTTCGACTCGATCTTGCCGAGATTTCCTGCCACTAAAGCGATCAGGTAGTTAACGTGTGGCTTGTCCTGGAGCCATCGCACGGCCTTCAGCCCGCTGGCCGGATCCATCTCTTCGGAGACGAGCCTGCCGTTAGATATAACCGTCATTTCCTCCGGCACCCGGCAAATCACCTCTGAAGTAGATTGTTCGTTCGGATAATCGTAGTTCGGATACCAGTGCGGCGCTTCGTGCGTTTCGCCCTGGGTATATATATGTGTATCGCCTTCACGGTAGCCCATCTCCGGCGTGCGGAAGTACAGCCCCTGCTTCGGCTCGGCCTCGTAGACGACCGTTATGGTTGTCTCGGTTCCGACAGGAACTGCCGGCTCGAAAGTAATCACTATGTCCTCGTCCGTCACGCTGTAGTCTTCAATCTTCGCACTCGACGTAACGGAAGAAACATCCAGGTCAACCGCATCCAGACGGAGTTCCGTCAGCGGTTTGGAAATCGGCGCAAACTTAATCGTCGTCGTCCCGGCAATCGTCCGGTTCTTGAAGTTGGGCGTCACGTCGATAACGATATGCAGAACGTCGGCTGTGCGGTCCGGGGCGTACTGCCGTTCGGCGATTGCCGCCCCGGCAACGCAAACCAGAAATACACAGCATATTACGCGAATAATTCGAGCCATTTTGTGTTTCCTTTCATAAAATAAAACCTCGTCCCGCAATGTCTCAAAGAGCCAAATTCGAGTTGATGTGTCACTGTAAGTTCATGCAAATATACCGCGATTCCGTAAAAGCGGCAAGCCTGAATTTTGGACTGGGTATTTGGTCGTGCTGTTATGGGACGTTTACTTCCTGGCCCGCTCGAGCGCTTTTTCAAGAGTCTCGAAACCGACCTGCCATTCGTTCAGCCGGGTGACGTTATTTTTCCCGGCTACTTCCATAAATTGCTCATATATTGCTTTAATAGATTCGTCCATCGGCCATTCGGCGCCTGCGGCCTGGCATGCCTGGCGCATCTCGTCCCATCGCATTATAAATGTGTATATTATCGGCATTTGGGCGACCTGGACGCGGAAACGCAGGTCGGGGTTGTCCCGGACGGCGTCTTCGGCGGCTTTCAATCGCTCCCAGCCTTTGCTGAGCGTCTCGAAGGAGAGGAATTTGGCCGTGTGCTGTGAAAAGCACCCCAGATGGTCGCCGCTGGCCTCGACGGCGTCGTGCGTGACCTGCAAATAATCCTTGATGTGCAAACCGGCGGCGCCGTAATAACCGGCGATGAATTCATCGATGAGTTTCTGCCCATCCAGCGTGGGATTCCACAGCAGCCTGGCCAGAACCCATGCTCGCAGCTCGGCCATCTCGGCGCCGTTGGATGTGTACGCGCCCTGTTCGAAGAGACCTTTGACGCTGTGATCGACGAAGAATTTGACGTTTGGGCCCAGCACACGCAGATTCGGGTGCGGCAGAATATAGTGCCGGAAGTTGGTCGTATAATCCCAGATATAAAGCCGGTTGCATATCTTCGACCAGCCGACAATATCATCGCGAAACTTCTTGTTCCGTTCGTCGGCAAGGGGTTTGCTGAAAGAGCATTCGATACTGCATAGCCTGACAATCACATTAGGTCTGGGTTTTGTGATCTTCGGCGGCTTGCGCGTGTACTGATACGCTAACGTGCTGATCGCAACGTTCGGAAATTCTTCTTCGATATCTTCGGCCACGGCATTGACAAAGCGAAGCATCAGTCCCGCGGGACTGTCTTCTTCTTTCTCGATTGCTGCACACTTGCTGCACTGGCAGTTCCCATGCCAGTCGTTCTGCGAGACCGAGGTAATTGTTGCAGCCGGATTATTGCGCAGACGTTCCCTGAGGTTCTTTATCAGCTCTTTTTGCATTTCTTCATTCGTCAGGCAGAGCTGAGTTCGCTCATGGCTGCGTTTGCCTTTGATTTCGCTGAACCATTCGGGATGGCCCTCGAAATATTTCTTCGGCGGAATGAGCGGAAAGAATGTATGCACAAATCCTTCGTAGGTGTGTTTGCCGCCGCGTTTGGCATCCAGCCGCTCGCTGTTGCCGTTACTCTTGTTCCGGACGGCCCAGTCGCCGTCAAAGGAGTCGAACCAGAAGGTCTCGCGATATTCCAACGGCGGCACGTAGCGGACGTTGAGCGTGCCGACTTCAAGCGTTGGCTTGATTGGAATGGAGCTGGCTTTCGACGCCCACCACCGGCAGCCGATGTGTTCTTCGAGGAGCGTGTAAACCGCGTAAAGCGTGCCTCGCGGCCGACCGCCGGCTAAAATCAAATCGTCGCCAAAAGTACGGATGACGATGCCGTCGTAGCCCAGGCCCTCGGTGGAGAAATCCGCGGCGGCAGATTTGGCTGCTCCGGGACCTACGAGCAGCCGGGATTGCCCGGCGGCAGGGGGGGCTTGAATCTCGAATTTAGCGCCGGTGATTTGCCGGAGAAAGTCGGCCAGCTCATTCGCGGCGTGCCGCTCAGGTTCGGTAGCATCCTCAGCAAGAACTATGACGGCTTTCGCTTGGCCGTTTTGTGCAATTGTCACTGACTCGCCCGTTGCCGCTTGCGCGTATCCGATAGTAAGTGACAAACCAACAAGCAATATGGCGATTCTTGTTCTTTGGGACATCATTGTTTGGCCTCCTTAAATGCGAAAATTAATTTTCATTATTCGTTTTTAAATACAATTTTCCATGACACCGGTCGATTCTCCGGGCTGTTTATAGTGACGCGGATTTCCGGCCCGTCCTGCTCGGATTCGATAGTGACGCCGGCCTGGCTATCAGCCTGAGAAACATCAACCGACCGGACCTGCCAGGGGCCGGCGCCGGTTGGAGCATAGATGCGAAGCTCATACGGGTCTTCACCGACGACTTTTGATTTGCCTCGCATTTCCTTTTTTCTACTGTTCCAGCTCACTTTGTCAACATCCACGATGCCCTGAGTGACGTGCCTGGATGTGCTTACAAGCACGGGTCTGTCGCCGAGCTGGCGGATGCTGATTACCCGGCAGCAGGCAGGTCGCAGTTCCGCTTCGAGCGCGCCGGAGAATGGCGGCACGAACTGATCGGCCCAGTAGTCGAATCCGACGTACGTGCCGCTCCCGCCGTCAGGCAGGTTAAGATTATCCAGCTCGACGCGGACCGTCTCGGATTTCTTCTCGTCCCAATTGAACAGGCCTACGATATCTTTTCGTTGCAGTCCTGTGCCGGCGGTAAGATGCCAGACCTGCGCAAGACTGCTTTCGAACAGATCGATTGGCCGACCGCACAAGCCGTGGTTTGGCATGGACCGCTTGACAATATCGAGCCTGTCGTTGGGCAGGCCGGGCAGCCATTCGCTGGCGATGTTCAACTGTCCGCTGATGCCGATCCACGAGCCCCACGCGCGGGCCTGGTCGAGTGTCAGCGGTTCTCGCAGCATCAGGCAATCGGGATCATTGTGCCAGGTCCGGTTGTGCATAAAGTACAGACGCGTGCCCATGGATGCCCCGCTGAGTATTCCACTCCATCTGGCGCCGATGTCGCTTCCGACCCGCATCCCGTCCACCAGCCCGATCGAAGCGCCGAGCGTTCGCATGTTCTGCGCGATATTACATCCGAGGATATACACATCCCGGCCAGCGGCTTTGCGAACGAGCTTCAGACCATCACGGTAGGCCTCGATATTCGTCTTGGCCGGATCGTAAAAAATGGCGTCACCAAGGTTGTCGTCGCGGTAGTCCGGCTTCGGATACAATATCTTGACGGCCATCCCGGTCCACAGCCCGTCGATCTTGATGTACTTGTAGTCCCACTCTCTGGTCATCTGTGCTATGACTTCGTACAGGAACTCGCGGGCCTCGGGATGCGTCATATCCAGGCAGCTTCCCGCCCAGTGTACCGTATAAATCGAGCCGTCGTTTTTATGGACAAACCAGTCCTGGTGGTCATCGAACACCGGCCTGTTCGGATCCCAGCCGGTCGGGATGAACCAGATGCCGGCCGTCATTCCCTCTTCATTAATTTTCTCGGCGGTCGGCTTCATCCCATTCGGGTAGGGGCCGCTCGGATTGTAATTGGTGAAGTCACGCCGGCTCAGTTGCCATTTGTCGTCTATCTGCAGTAAATTGAAGCCGAACTTTGTCAACTCCTGCCCGCAGAATTCTGCAAGCTCGGCCATGTGTTCTTCGTCGGAAGCGCCGCCGTGTGGCTTAGAGTACCATGTGCAATAGCCTGACGGTTGTTCGGGCAGTTTTATTCTGTATCTTTTTGCGATTGCTCCGGCGTATTCTTCGAGCCCGACCAGTGCATCGTCGAAGTACCCGATTGCGAAAGTTTCGCCAGCGACGTTTTTGCCCGGCTCGACGAGCAGGTTGCCGTATTCGCTCCTGGCCTCTATACGCACGGATGATTCGGCCGGTTTCGATAAAACCACGCCGCTCGCCCGGTCGTGTGTCAGCCAGCCGGCCACGACGCCTGCTCGCGAGTCCGGTTCAGCCATTGCTAAAAATGTGTAGCTGGTTCTTTCCTTCTCCGCGGTGGTCAGCCCGTCACAACCGAGGATGCGAAGGTCCTCCGCTGCCTTGCCCAAATCGACCTGAAGGCTAACAGGGACCGTCTTGTTTATTATGAGCCTTTCAGTGGTCGGATTGTGCATTTGCGATTTAATACAGACAAACGG
>JBARRE010000610.1:0-11746 GCA_049644065.1 Sedimentisphaerales bacterium
CGTATGATACACCTCATATTCTTTTTGACATTTAACGACCCGGCGAACATTAGTCACCTGAGGTTCTCCGGATGTCAGGTCGATATTGGCCGTGCATAAGTCCCAATCGGTCAGCCCCCATGTAATCCTTTTGCCATCCGGGCCAAACTCCGCTCTGCAACCTGTAACGCCAAACCTGGTCAAATCATAAATATTTGTTCCATCGGCCTTGAATGCCAGTATGGCATGTTTGAAATCCATTCCTCCGTGTACAGTGGCGAGAAACCATTCGCCGTCAGGCGACCAGGAAATATTATAAAGATGATACAAATTCTTGTTGCGATGTTCTCTGTGTTTGCGGGTCTGAAGGTCATAAAAGAAAAGTCCCTTCGTGGCATAGTCTTTGATAGTATAGCGATCGAATTCGCCCGGCAGGTATGCGATAGTTTTACCGTCAGGGCCCCAGCAGGGCTGGCGAGCATTGTCGGCAACTTTCACACGCCCGGTTCCGTCGATATTCATATAATATACATTTCGAATTTTCTTGCTGTCCACAATTTCATCAGCTACAAAGCAGACTTTACCACCATCCGGGGATGCATGAGGATACAACTCATCGACATTGGGAGTACGCGTCAGATTCACAGGATTCGAACCGTCGGCGTTAATCAAATACAGCTCCCAGTTCTCCTTGCCGCTGGTTTTACGAAAGGTTTCATACACGATCTTGCAGCCGATTTCCTTCAAATTCAGTTCGGCTTTGGGTGAGGGAGTCATTGTGAGCTTCAGCTCTCCTTCCGGCTGCGACCGGCAGAAAGCTTCGTCTGCCAGAAAGAGACTCAGCAGTAGAGAGGACATAACACAGATACTCAGTACAGACAACCCACTTTTTGTAGCGCAACATCTATTTGTCATTGTATCTCCTTTACTTATGGATCCGCTGATGGGATCGGTACCCAATCAGGCTCCTTATTATGGCTCCCATCCGTGGTAATTTTGACCCATTTCCCTGTCAGGTCGGTTACACAGATATTCCAGCCCCTCGCTCGACCGCCCACCTGCTGTCCGCCGCTGGAGGGGCCAAAACTGACCGTGATATACTTGCTGTCCGGCGAGAAATCGACGTGGTAGATTTTCGCCGCACGAAGGCATTGGACAATTTTTTGCACATTATAAATCCTGGGCTCGGGGCCGGACAGGTCAATATCGCCCACACACAAATCCCAGTCCGTTTCACCCCATGTCATTCTTTTACCGTCGAGACTGAGGTCCGGTCTGCATCCCCTGACCCCCCACTTCTCCAGATCAAAGACCCTTGTCCCATCGGCGTCGAAAGCCAGGACGGTGTCGCTGTAGTCCATTCCCCCATGTACGGCAGCGAAAAACCAGTTGTCGTCGGGCGACCAGCAGATCGCGTAAATGTGATGCAGGGATGTGTTCGGATGCGGTTTACACAGACCGCTTTGCAGATCGTAAATAATAAGTTCCGATGTCGCATATTCTCTTGTGCTGTAGCGATCGTACTCTCCCCTCAGATACGCGATGCTTTTGCCGTCAGGACTCCAGCACGGCTGGCGAGCGTTTGTAGCGAACTTGACCCTTCCGGTTCCATCGATATTCATATAGCAGACACTACGAACTTTGTTTCTTCCTCTACCCTCATCAACAACGAAACTAATCTTCCTGCCGTCAGGAGAAGCGTGGGGATACATCTCATCCAGATCAGGGGTTTGAGTAAGGTTGATCGGGTTAGTGCCATCCGCATTAATCTGGTACAGTTCCCAGTTATATCTCCCATCGGTATCACGATAGGTTTCAAATAAAATCTTAAAAGGAATTTCTCCAAGATCCATCTCCTCTCTTGCAGAAGGCATTTTTTTTAAGCTTATCCTACTTTGGGATTGCGGGCCGCAAAATGCTTCACCGATCAGACTAAAAATCAGCAACGAAGACAAAAAAATGATGACACCTGTTCCAGAAAACCTTTTCGATGTGACGCTGTAATGCCTGCCCATATAACCTCATTCTACCTAATTATATACATCAACCTCTCACAAACAAGTATATCGAATTCGATACGGATAGCAAGAAAACAATTGCGTTTGCTGTACAAAAATGCCAGATAAAAAAACACAACTTTCAGAGCAGGTTTTCGGCAGGAGAAAATCTCTATTTGAAGGCTGCGTGTAGTTGATACAAAGAATGGAGCAAGTGATAATAAAACAGCAGGAGCGTTCTACCCTATCTGATCTCGTTAACCTCTGACGCCTTTGGACTCAGTTGGGCAATTATCAGTTACTCTTTCCGGGGCAATCGACGCAGAGTCCCTGATTTTCCGTAGTTCTCAGAAACATGTGGCGATGCGATAGAGATGCCTTTCTTTTTGCCTCGGGCGTCAACTGAGACAGGTAAGCATTCCATCCTCAAGGGGAATTTCGGAGGGGATTTTCTGCGCGATAGCGGCACTTGACGCCAGATCCACAGGGTGGACCTCGCGAGTGGCGAGCCACCCATCGTGGCACGATTGACACATCTGCGACACATTGCCATCAAATCGCAAAGCGCCTCGGCCGACAACGGCAGACGTATGGCAGGAGGAGCACAGCGCAGGGTCTCCGTGGGGATTCTTAGCTGGTTCCTCCTTATTCACAATATATTCTCCTCCAGAATCAGACTATTGATCAGTAGAAGACTATGAAGGATGCAAAATTTAGGCTAACCGAAATGGCGGATCAGAGATGTAATTACATCCACAGATAACCAAAGCGCTTGCCAACAGTTCAGCTCTGCAAAAGTTCAATAATAAATTTAAACTATTCATGTACTGGTAATTTCGTTTATCATTGTGTATATTTATACCAAAATTAAATTGTACATATTCATTCTGTTCTGGATCTGATTTTATGAAAAAAATAATTGAGGAAGTTCTTCAGACTGAAAAGAAGGTCAGCATAGTTATCGAGCAAGCCCGCAATAAGGCTTCTGAAATAAGACAATCTGTAGAAAAAGAAATCTCAGAGAAAATGAGTGATACAAAACAGAAAGCCCGGGAAATAATACAAACTACCGTTGAAAATGCAAAAAAAGAGGCCGAACATATCAGGGAAGAAAAACTGAAACAGGCGGACCAGGAAAAAGATGCTCTGCTCAATAATAATACAGATACAATGGATAACCTGGTTGACAATATCTGCAATATCATACTGACCACGGAGTATGAGAAGGATAGCAAATAATGGCCCGCCCATTATCAAAATATTCATTTATCAACGCAAAGCTACGGGCGCGGATCAGCAAAATCCTTCCTGGCGAAATGTTCGATCAGTTGGCAAAAGCCTCGTCCCTTGATGATGCGCTTGCTCTTTTACGGGAGACACCTTTTGCCGGTCTTGAAGAGATATACTCCCGGACTGGTGATCTCAAACAGGCAGAGCTTGAACTCCTAAAGAACGAAATTGAACTTTACAGAAATATCCGACAGTACCTTCATCATAAGTCCATGGAGCTTGTAGACGCATTACTGACCCAGTTTGAAATTGACAACCTCAAAAATGCCATAAGAATCTATTTCAACAGAAAAATCCGCAAACGCTCAGATGACATTAGCATACACTACATATTGTATGACCGCATCATTCACGAAATACCGATTGACATCATTCTTAATGCAGAAAACTTTGACGAAATTGCAGGCGTATGCGAAGGGACCTCATACAGTCAGATTATCCGGAAATACAGCCACACTGTTGAATCGGAAGGTTCTCTTTTTCGTATGGAAATCGCCTTCGACCATTTTTACTATAAGAACCTCCTGTCTTCCATTGACAAGCTGGACAAGAGAGATCGTACTATAGCCCTGCGACTTACAGGCGTGGAAATTGATTTGCAGAATATCAATTGGATCATCCGGTTTAAGAACTTCTATGGTCTTCCTCTGGAAGCAGTCCTGGCTGCTATTGTGCCTGGTGGTTTTAACCTTGACAGGGCCATTATGGATCAATTATATAGTGCGCAGAATGTTACGTCTGTGCTTCAAGGATTTGTCAAAAGCAAATATCCGGGATTGTCGGCACTGCTCTCTTCCCATACATCAGACAGTACGTCAAGGCTGCTCCTTATACGCCGGATACTGGAAGAGATCATGAAACATGAGGTCCAGCGTATCCTGACAGGGTATCCCTTTACGATAGGAATTATACTTTCATATTTTGTGCTGAAACGGAATGAGTTGAAGAAAATAAGGATAATACTAAATGCAAAACAGCTTCGCATACAACAGGAACGGATTGAGAGCATGATATGATATTTACCACTGAGATGATACAGCTTTTTGCGGTAGTGCTGGGCAAGGATTGTGAGCGGGTAACTGAAACACTCCTCCGTGAAGGGGTCATGCAGTTTATCAATATATCGGAACTTGAAGGTGAGAAACCGGAAAGTCTGTCGGAAATCAAATCGGAAATCTCTCTGACGGAAATATCAGATTTAAGAAAGCGGATTGAAGGATTGTTACACACGGGTGGCATTATTCCTTCAAAACCGAAAGAAACAGATCTGAACAACCGCATTTCCGTTAATATTGAAAAAGAGAAAGCTCGTCTTGATAAAATATCCGGAGAGCGTGAAAGTATCAGGGAAAGGCAACGGACGATCCAGCAGGAGATACTGAAGCTTGAGGACATCAGGCGGCAGGTGGAACTCTATGGTGTAGGTCTCTCCGATGTCACACTCCCGGCCAAACATTCCTTTGTTTCCATGCAGGTTGGAAAACTCCCTGTATTAAATGTAAAACAACTTGAAGACGGGTTGAGAGGCCTGCCTTCGTTAAATATTGCGATGGGGCAGGAAAAAGATGTGGCCCACCATCTCCTTATTTCAATGAAAAGAGATAATGAGCAGATTAAGAAAATTCTTGCAAGTGCCGGATGGACCAGGATTGAATTGCCGGGTGAGCTGCGGTCAGTCAAGAAGGATGTTTTCAAAGAACTCTCTGTCAAACTCAAAACATTAACGGATGAACAGAAAAAACTTGAAATAAACGTTAATGATCTGGTAAGAAAGGAAGATAAACGCCTCATGGAAATCTGGGGCAATCTGCGGGTCAATGAACTTTTTTACAAAATCCAGACCAATTTCAAATCCTCTTCCCGAACAGTCATTTTTACAGGCTGGCTTCCTTCTGCGAAAAAAGAAAAACTGACGAGAATAATCAAAAAGGCATGTGAAGATCGCTGTTATCTGGAATGGAATGAAGCAGGGAGTAAGGGTACTATTGGTGATGAAGTCCCTGTACGGTTTAATAATCCGAAGATACTCGCGCCCTTCCAGATGCTGGTCAGCAATTTCGGCATTCCGAAGTATGGCACTATCGACCCAACTCCGTTCGTGATGCCCCTGTATCTGGCTATGTTTGGGCTAATGTTCCCCGACGTCGGACAGGGCCTGATACTCACAATCCTCGGCGCTCTGGGCGTGTCCTACCTGAGGAAGAAGGAAGGAAAAGAAGGGCTATACCATCTTTCATGGCTCGGTGTCTGGTGCGGCTGCTCCTCGATGCTCTTCGGCGCTCTTTTCGGGTCCTACTTCGGCACCGGTCTTTTCCCGCCGTTGTGGTTCGATTTTCATGGTATCATATCAGGCCATGGCGCTGACAATTCAGTAATCAATGACGTTTTTGACATATTGTCAATTACCATATATTTCGGCATCTCCGTCATTGTCCTTGGCCTGATCTTCAACTGGATCAACCTGATTCGGGAGAGAAAATGGATGGAATTGTTCTTTGACAAAGGCAGCATTATCGGCGGGTGGATTTATGGAGGAGGTATATATATTGCATCCTATATGATAGCGCACGATTACAAGGAATTTCCTCCGGGGATGATACTATTTCTGCTGATAGGATTGCCCTCACTATTGCTATTTATTAAGGAGCCTTATCACTTTTTTAAACATGCCAGAGGGCAATCTGACAGGAAGTTCAATGTTTTTACACTCCTCAATTTTTTAATGGGATGGATTGTTGAGCTTCTTGAGATTTTTAGCGGCTACCTTTCCAATACCCTGTCCTTTATGCGAGTGGCCGGACTTGGTATAGCCCATGTTTGCCTGATGATCTCCTTTTTCACTCTTGCCGAAATGACTTCAGGCATCGGCTATGTTCTCATTCTTATACTCGGAAATATACTTGTTATAGGTCTTGAAGGTCTTACTGCGGGAATACAGGCATTAAGGCTTAATTACTATGAATTCTTCACGAAGTTCTTTCACGGAACGGGAAATCTTTACACACCAATTTCACTAAGCAGCAGTTACAAATGAGAAAGGAAGGAATGCTATGGATAAACCAGGCAGAAAACTGAAGTTACAAATCACCCAGAGTATTGTTGTGCTTTTTACGGTGATGGCAATAATTGGAACACTGTTCTGTGCCAGTGCTTTTGCGGGAGCCTCGCCTGACGAAGAATCCGTGGAGTCGGAAATGTCATCGAATAAGGCCGATGTAATGAAATACGGCCTCATTGCCGCTGCTGTTGCTTTTGGCCTTGGCGCCATTGGTGCCGGGATTGCGATTTCTCATGTTGGCGCCGCAGCCATGGGTGCAGTTGCTGAAAAACCTGAGATTGCAGGACAGGCCCTTATTTTTGTGGCACTTGCAGAGGGGCTTGTTGTATTTGGTTTTATTACGGCTTTGATGATTCTCGGTAAGATATAGCGATACCATGAAATATTCGATTATAGGCGATGAAGATACAGTTCTTGGTTTCGGAATGGTGGGAGTCTCCGGTAAAGTTGCTGTAAATGCGGATGAAGCACAACTTGCTTTTCAGGCAATACTTGAGGACAAAGAAACCAGCATTATTATCATTACCGAACGTATTGCAGATATGATACGTTCGACTGTGGATAAATACCTGTTTACTGTAAGTTTTCCACTTATTGTAGAGATCCCTGACAGAAATGGTACGAAACCGGGCAGGCCTGGAATCAAGGAAATGGTCAATACTGCTATAGGATTAAAGTTATGATATTTAGACCTCTTTTTGCACTTTAGTAATATCAGGAAGAGGATATATTTAAAGAAGGTATAAAGTACCTATGGAATCAGTAGAAAAAGAAAAGGCTGCGCTAATTTCGGGCATTGAAACAGACGCCCGTGCTGAAGAAGAGAAAATTATAAAGGAAGCAGAAAATCAGGCGGCTGAGAAAAGAAAATACGCTGAGAAGAAAGTCGAATCACTATTGAATGATGCCCGGAAAAAAGCAGAAGAACAGTCGGAAACTGCAAAGAATAAGATTATTTCCGCAGCCGAGCGTGAGGTAAAACGTTGTTCCATGCGTGTCAGGGACGCTGTAATGCAGAACATCATGGACCGGGCGGAAAAGAAACTCAGTTCAATGACCGGCGATGAAAACTACAGGTCTGTTCTGGTAGACTGGATTACAGAGGCAGTCGTTGGCCTGGGAGCCGAATCCGCCCGGATCAACGCCTCGGCAAAAGAGCGGGCATTAATCAATGACCATATGCTTTCAGAAATCGCAGGAAGAATCCAAAAGCAAACCGGCAGACAGACATCACTAACTTTGTCTGATGCAAAGCCTCTGCAATCTCAAGGTGTTGTCTTGACTGCCGCCGACGGGCGCACCGCCTTCAATAATCAGGTCAGAACTCGAATGTTGCGCAAGCAGCGAGAGATTCGAATGTTGATCTACAACACCTTATTTAACTACGATCAAAAAGAATAATTATGAACGACAGAATTATAGGACATGTTAGACGGGTCAACGGCCCCGTAATAGAAGTGATGGGGATTACCGATGCAGAGATGTTCGAGATGGTCCGCGTAGGTAAGGAAAATCTCATCGGCGAGCTTATCAAACTCGAAACCGACAGCGCAATCGTTCAGGTATACGAGGACACAACAGGAATCGCTCCTTATGATCCGGTTTATGGAGCGGGGATGCAGCTTTCCGTGGAACTGGGTCCTGGAATGGTGGGTACGATTTATGACGGCATCCAAAGACCGCTTGAATCTATCCGGGAAATGTCGGACATTTATATCAAGCGCGGAATAACCGTACCGTCACTGGACAGAGAAAAGAAATGGCACTTTGTTCCTTCGGTGAAAGAAGGCGACAGCATCTCGGGAGGAATGGTCCTCGGAACCGTTCAGGAAAAGGAGAATCTCCTTCACAAGATTCTCATTGCGCCGAACGACAAAGGCATCCTTGAATCGATTGTGCCTGAAGGCGAATACACCGTGGAGGACGTAATTGCAGTGCTGAGAACCGATGATTCACAAAAGAAAGACCTCTTTCTCATGCACCGGTGGCCTATCCGAGTCCAAAGACCGACACGGAGCCGTCTTGCCCTGGACATCCCACTGATTACAGGCCAACGGGTAATTGATACGCTCTTTCCCGTCGCAAAGGGAGGAACTGTCTCCATCCCCGGCGGATTCGGCACCGGAAAGACAATGACGCAGCAGGCGGTGGCAAAATGGTGTGATGCGGACCTGATCGTGTATATCGGCTGTGGTGAACGAGGTAATGAGATTACGGATGTACTTACTGAATTTCCGAAACTGGTTGATCCGAGAAGCGGCCGGTCGCTAATGGAACGGACCATTCTGATTGCCAACACATCTAACATGCCGGTCTCCGCCCGAGAGGCAAGTATTTACACCGGGATAACCATGGCCGAATATTTCAGAGACCAGGGATATCACGTTGCTGTGATGGCGGACTCAACGTCACGCTGGGCCGAAGCTCTTCGCGAACTCTCCGGGCGAATGGAAGAGATGCCTGCCGAAGAAGGATTTCCCGCTTACCTGCCGACCAAAATAGCGGAGTTCTATGAACGTGCCGGCTCGATGGAAACATTGAACGGCGAAAGCGGTTCCGTGACAATAATCGGCGCCGTATCTCCGCCGGGTGGGGACTTCTCGGAACCTGTGACCCAGCACACAAAGCGGTTTATCCGTTGTTTCTGGGCCCTTGACCGGCACCTTGCCAACGCCCGGCATTATCCCGCCATCTCGTGGCTCGACAGCTACAGCGAATATCTCAGTGACATGGTTTCCTGGTGGGAGCAGCAAATCAGCGCAGAATGGCTTGCCGACCGGACGGAAATAATGGAGCTTCTCCACAGGGAGGTACGGCTTCAACAAGTCGTAAAACTGGTCGGCCCAGATGCACTGCCCGATACGCAGCGATTCGTCCTGGAAGTATGCACGTTGTTCAAGAATGCGTTCTTGCAGCAGAATGCCTACGACAAGATTGATATGTTCTCTACTATTGAGAAGCAGGCGAAAATGCTGCACATCATTGTTACTTACTGGAAACGTGGCTCCGAGGCGATAAAAAACGGCGCGATCCTTGTTAAATTGAGAAAAATGAAAGTATATCAGGACATAGTGAAAATGAAATTCTCGATTCCTAATGACAACCTTTCCGGCCTCGACAAAATCGAAGCCCGCTTGGAGCGTTCGATGGATCAGATGGAGGCTTTGTATGCCTGAAACAGAAAACAGACGTCTGCTATCCGGACGTGAATATATTGGCGTCGACAAAATTGACGGGCCCCTCATTTTTGTGAGCAAGACACACCCTGTAGGATACAGAGAGCTTATCGAGTGTGTAGACAAACAGGGCAACGTCCGGCTGGGGATCGTGCTGGAATCATCAACCAACGTTGTCGTGGTGCAAGTATTCGAAGGCACTTCGGGCCTTAACCTCCCGGATACGCGGATACGCTTTTCCGGAGAGCCGCTTACCATTTCCGTATCGAAGGAAATGCTGGGGCGGGTATTCAATGGCCTGGGGCATCCCATCGACGGAGGGCCGCCGCAGCGAAGCGACATCGAGCTGGACGTCAACGGAATGGCGATCAATCCGACCGCTCGACAATACCCCCGGGATTTCATACAGACCGGGATTTCTGTTATTGATGGAATGAATACGCTCATCCGCGGCCAGAAACTCCCTATTTTTTCCGGCAACGGCCTGCCCCACAATGAACTTGCGGCACAGATCGCAAGGCAGGCAAAAATACGGGGAACAGATACCGAGTTTGCCGTCGTCTTCGCTGCGATGGGAGTAAAGCATGATGTGGCGAGATTCTTCACCCGCTCCTTTGAGGAAAGCGGATCGCTCGAAAACGTCGCCCTCTTTTTGTCTCTTGCAGATGACCCTTCGATCGAGCGGCTGATCACACCAAGGACCGCCCTGACCCTTGCAGAACATCTGGCATTCCATGAAGATATGCACGTGCTGGTCATAATGACCGACATGACCAACTACTGCGAATCCCTGCGTGAAATATCCACCATCCGTGGTGAAATACCGTCCCGGAAAGGATACCCCGGATATCTCTATTCGGATCTCGCCGAACTGTACGAACGCTCGGGAATGATTAAAGGATATAAAGGCTCGATTACGTCACTACCCATACTGACAATGCCGAATGATGACATATCCCATCCGGTGCCGGATCTTTCCGGATATATCACCGAAGGGCAGATCGTGTTCGAGAGAGAAATGGATGGAAGAGGGATTTTCCCGCCGGTTGCAGGACTCCCGTCCCTTTCCCGTTTGATGAAGGACGGTATTGGTGAGGGCATGACCAGAGAAGACCATCCCCATCTTGCAAGTCAGCTCTTTGCTGCATACAGCTACGTAAAAGATGTACGCAATCTTGCATCAGTTATCGGGGAAGAGGAGTTGACCCCCCTGGATCATAATTATCTTGAATTCGGAAAGGAGTTTGAGCAGAAGTTTATTTCCCAGCGAAAAGACGAAGAAAGAAGCATCGAACAGACCCTGGACCTCGGATGGGAAGTTTTAAGAGCACTCCCTGTCGAAGAATTGCACAGAATCACCGACGAGGAAATAGAGAAGTTCTATGGAAGTTAGCAGGTATTCATAATGGCGCAGCTTAATTATGCACCGACAAAAACAAATTTGCTCAGACTCAGAAATGATCTGAAATTTGCTCAGCAGGGATATGAGCTTTTAGACCAGAAAAGAAATATCCTGATCATTGAGCTTCTGGCATTAGTTGACCAGACTGTGGATTTTCAGAGCCGCGTTGAAAATATGCTCACAAAGGCATACAAGGCCCTGGAAGAGACGGTCTTTGATATGGGAAAGCTCAAAGTGCAATATCTGACCGGGGCCGTTCATATTACCACAGACATTACTATTCGCA
Organism: Sedimentisphaerales bacterium; assembly: GCA_049644065.1. Lineage (GTDB taxonomy): Bacteria > Planctomycetota > Phycisphaerae > Sedimentisphaerales > Anaerobacaceae > JAFGPJ01. Next base: position 11,189 of record JBARRE010000610.1, read on the forward strand.
CCAGGAGGGTTATGGGTGTCAGCCTTCCCGTCATTGAGACGCAATTCAAGGAGCACTCACCGTACTACAGTCCCATGGGAACCAGTTTCTGGATTGACAGCTCTTTATACTTTTTTAAGGAAGTGCTCAAGCTGCTCGGAAAGCTTTCTGAGCTGAAAATATCTGTACTGCGGCTTGCTAATGAGGTAAAAAAAACCATGAGAAAGGTCAATGCTCTCGAAAAAATCGCAATCCCCGACATGAAAGAGACCGTACATTATATTGAAAGCAGGCTTGAAGAAAATGAACGGGACATGGTCATTCTTATGAAAATGGTTAAGGGGAATCTTGAGAAAAAAAGGCGCCGACACAACGGAGAAAAATCGTGAATAATCCCATAAGAAAAATAATGGTCTATATTGATGGAACTGAACAGTCTGTTACAGCTGCTCAGTACGCAGTATGCCTTGCGTCATTTTCCGGTGCAGAACTTATTGCCCTCTATGTTATCAACACCAGAGCAGTGGAAGACCTTTTAAAGGCAAGGATATTCCTCAAAGATGAGCAGGTCGAATATGA
>JBARRE010000611.1:0-3817 GCA_049644065.1 Sedimentisphaerales bacterium
CAGAATATAATGACAACATTTGGTTTGTCAGTAGATTTGTCTCCCGATTCCCACTGTAAGTCACTCCTGCAGCCCGGTAAAGCCAATGCCGCTGCCGTTAAACCTACACCTCTTAAAAACTCACGCCTGTTCATATTGTAGCTCATTGCAAAATCTCCCGCTTATCATTTCTTTTTTACTGGCCAGGGCTGGACACCACATCTGGCCGCCCAGGACTTATACAGTGCTTTCAACTGCTCTATTTTTTGAGGATATTTTTGTGCCAGGTTTGTCAGCTCAGTGCGGTCGGCCTCGATATAGTACAGTTCCCATTGGCCCGGATGCTTGGAGACAAGTTTCCACTTGCCCTGGCGAACGGCGCGGTTTCCCTCGTGCTCCCAGTAAATCGCTTCTCGCTGAATCGGCTGGTTGTCGAAGGCCGGCGCCAGACTCTTGCCTTCCATCGGCGTAATCTTATTACCCTTGTATTCGGATGGATACTCTGCGTCCGCGACGTCCACACAGGTCGCCATAATATCGATCAGGTGGCCGGGCTGGCGTCGTAGTTCGCCATGTGCTTTTATGTGTTCAGGCCAATGTGCTATCAGCGGCGTGCTAATGCCGCCCTCGTGGACCCAGTGCTTGTAAAGGCGGAACGGCGTATTGCTGGAATTGGCCCAGGGCCGGCCGTAGGCGATATACGTATCGGCCGGGCCGGGCATCACGCCTTTGCCGGTCCGTACCGGCCTGCCGTCACGCGTAACCTTCGGCTGCATATCGAGCTGCAGCGTGTTTTTGTCCATCGGCTTTAATGGGATATTTTCTGACGGGTCCGGTTTGATTGCACCCCGGCTGCCGTGCTCTTCGGCGCAGCCGCCGTTGTCGGCTAAGAAAAAAATCAGCGTATTATCGAAATGCCCGCTCTCTTTGAGCTGCTCGACAATCCGCCCAACGCCCTGGTCAAGACAATCGACCATCGCGGCGTAAACTTCCATGCGGCGCTGGTACCACTGCTTGTCCTCGGCCTGCTCCCACGGCGGAACATCGGTGTCTCTCGCCGTGAGCTTCCACTTTTCATCGACTATCCCCATTTCAATCATCCGCTTGTGCCGCTCGGCCCGCAGCGCATCCCAACCACCGGCATATCTGCCTTTGTATCGGGCGATGTCCTGCGGCAGCGCGTGCATCGGCCAGTGCGGCGCGGTATAAGCCACATACATGAAAAAGGGATTATCCGCCCTGTGCTCGCGAATGAATGTCATGGCGTTGTCGCTGATGGCGTTCGTGTAATAGAAATCATCGCTGCCGGGCGGGATCTGCGTATTGTCGCGCGTCAGCGAACACGGATCGTAGAAACTGCCCGCGCCGTGGATGGTCCCGAAGAAGCGGTCGTACCCGCGTTGGCGGGGCCAGTTGTGTTTCGGGCCTTCCGGCCCACGGTGCCTTGTCACGTGCCACTTGCCGGACATATAGGTGCTGTAGCCGGCCCGCTTGAGCACTTCAGCGATAGTGACACAGCGGTTGTTGAGATCGCCGCGATAACTTTCAAATCCTGTGTCGTTCATCATGTGTCCGACGCCAGCCTGGTGCTGGTAAAGCCCGGTCATGAGCGAGGCCCTGGTCGGACAGCAGCGCGCGGTATTGTAGAACTGCGTGAATCGCAGCCCGCCGCCGGCAAGCCCATCCAGGTTGGGCGTACGGATTTCACCGCCGTAGCAGCCGATGTCCGAATATCCCATATCATCCGCCATCATCAGAACGATATTCGGCCGCAGGCGCTCCACGGAACGTAATCCGGATGTCCCCGCGCATCCCGGAACGGCCAATGCCGCAACTCCAAGACCCATTGCTCTGATAAAATCGCGACGCGTGTAACAGTGTGAACTCATAATGATTTCCTTTAAGTCAAATAAGCTGCAACGGTCTATGTATTACGTCATCGAATCCAGCACGGCCTGAAGACGTTTCCTTGCTTCGGCGGCTTCCGGCCCGGACGGATTCGGATTTTGCTCAAGTATATCAGCCGGCACATCGTAAAGGTCACCGTTAGCATAGAGCTTCCATCGTTTGTCACGAACAAAACGTTGCATCTTGCGATTACCCCATCGAGGATCGTAGTGACAAAAAATCCATTCTCTTGGATTTCCCTTCTCGCCGCGAAGCTGGGGCAGAAAGCTCCTGCCGTCGACTTTCATATTTCCCGAGACCTCGGTACCGGCCGCATCGGCAAAAGTCGGCACAAAATCACTGAAGTCCACGAGGTCGCCGCACACCTTCCCGGCAGGAACTACGCCGGGCTGGTTTACAATAAGAGGAACGCGAGTACCCGCATCAGTCGTCTGGCCCTTATCTCCCTGAATGATGCCGTCCGGCATTTTCGATTTAATGCTCTTGTGTGTGCCGTTGTCGCCGGTAAACAAAACCAGCGTATTTTCCCTTAAATCAAGCTCATCCAGCTTGGTTACTATACGTCCGACGATTTTGTCCATGTAGGCAACCATATCCGCAAAGTATTTCGTGTTGTTCTTGTGCTTCGGTTTTTTCCAGTCTTTGCTGTCCGGCGTGGGGACAAAGGGGCTGTGGACAAGTGCCATCGGGAAGTACACCAAAAACGGCCCGGCTTTATGCCGCTCGATAAAGTCCAGGGCATAATCGCAGGAAACATCGGGGCCGTATTTACCCTGAAGGTCGTCACGGGTTTTACCGTTTTGAATCATCAGCGGGTCCTTGTAGCGGAGGCCTCTTTCCTTGACTTGCCAGAGGCAATGCTCGTCGAAGCCGGCCTGGCCCGGCAGGCTGCCGGTGCCGCGAACCTCAGCGCCCTGATTGACGCTGCCGTACAACTGCCACTTGCCGACGACGCAGGTCGCGTAACCGCAATTTTGAAGGAGATGTCCAAAAGTTTTCTGTTTCGGGTCGAGGACGCCGAAGTTCACATAGTTGCGGAAGTTATATTGCCCGGTCATGATCTTTACGCGTGACGGCGTACAGAGCGGCTGGGAATAGCAGTGCTCGAAACGCATGCCGGTCCGGGCAAGCTCATCAAGAACAGGTGTTTTATAAGATTTGCTGCCGTAACAACCAAAACACTCATAGCCGATATCGTCGGCCATTATTAGAATGATGTTTGGCTTCTTGTCGGTATTGCTATCTGAGGATTGTCCAGCAGCATCCAGAGAACCGGACGCTGCAAGAACCGCCGCTCCCAAACCCGCAGCTTTGATGAATTCTCGTCGATTGATTCTTGCCTTCATAGCGGGTTCTTATCCTTTCTTCTCAATACGCCTGGCCAATTGGTCCTCGCCCGGCGTCAGGTTCGCCAGGTGCAGCGCGACTTCTTTTTGGATATCTTTGATAACTTCCGGATGGTCTTTCGAAATATCATATTTTTCGGAAGGATCGTGGCCGAGATGGAAGAGCAACGGCGGATCGTGCCGGACTTCCTTACCCTTGCCGTAAGCCGGCTTTGTTATGAAATGGGCTTTGTAAAGGCCACTGCGAGCCGCGTATAGTTTCGCGCCCCGGTAGTAGAACATCGTTTTGCGCGGGCTGGGCCCGGTTCCGAAAAGAGCAGGTGACAAGTCCAAACCATCAACCACGCGGTCGTCCGGTACTTTCGCTCCGGCCAGTGTCAGAACCGTAGTGTACACGTCCATAGTGGCGCCAATATCGTTCACGACGCTGGATTTTATCGTGCCGGGCCACCACATGATGCAGGGCTCGCGCATGCCGCCCTCGAACGTGCAGCCTTTGCCTTCCCGCAGCAATCCTGCCGAGCCTCCGTGTTCGTTGTATGTGAGCCAGGGGCCGTTGTCGGAGGTGAAGACGACGAAGGTGT
>JBARRE010000612.1:0-13028 GCA_049644065.1 Sedimentisphaerales bacterium
ATCGAGCGCGATACTTCGAACAAAATCCTGCGCCAGCCAGTACTTCCGGACGGCGCCGCGGCCGAATGCCCCCCGGTCGATCATCAGAGCATGTCCTTCGAGAATCTCAGCGCTGATATAATCATCGCTCTCGATGCCGTGACTGCTGCGCTCTCGCCCGCCCTGGTAGCGGCTGGAATAACCGACGCCGTGCAGGCTGAATTTATCGTGCAGCACCGCATCGAACCACGGTACGCGCTCCCAGTCTTCGCAGGCCAGCTTGTTGCAGAAACTCTTGCCGACGGGCGAAAGCTGCAGGTGCTGGCAATCCGAGCCGTCAAGATAACCGGTCAGTTGGTCGTGCCCCGCCTCGGATGTCATCGGCGCATTGTCACCCAGATAGTCCCGTATCCAGGCAAAAGTCTCGCCCCAGTTTTTGCGGGTTTCGAGCATCGAGTGATAATTGCCCTGCTTGTCATAGAAATCGAAGCACGGCAGAGATGTGAAGACGTCGATAAAATAGTGAGTCGGCCTGAGGCTGGGCTTTATCAATTTCATATTGCGTTTGACGAACGGCATAATCCGGTCCGGCCGCCAGCGATAGCTCTGGGCGTCCCGGCCATTGTTAATCCACGCCTTAATCGGCTCGCCCTGTTCGGTAAAGCAGATGTGGTCGTAGCTGTAATCGGCTGCATCAGGATAAAAATCGATATAGTTATCATGCAAACCCCACGGGATATTGTATTGGCCGCAGATCTTCGCAATTTGCCGCATATCATCGACCGTACCAAGCTGGGGCTGCGGCGGATAAATGTCGGGCAGGCGATAGTCATACCCCCATCGCTGCCAGACGTGCACGGTCAGCAGCGAGTCGGTCAGACCGTATGCAATCATTCGCTTCATCGTCTCGGCAATCTCGCTATAACGACCGCCCCAAATATCGAAAACAAATCGCCCCGCTTTCTGTTCGAATCCGGCGGCCCGCTGCTTGTCGTACAAAGGACGATACCTGCGGGCACAGTCGAACGCACCTTTATCGCTCGGCACAAGAGTCATCGTCGCATCGAGATGCGTGTGAAGAGAATAAATCTTCTGCTCGGGATTCACCTCCAAATAGTCCGGCGGATTATCGCATGCGACCAGCAGCGACAGGCCGCCGTCGAAATCGAAGCCGACGTGGCTTGTTGATAAATTGTGTCCGCCGAAACTTGCCCTGAACGCTTCCGGCTCGACTATACAATATCCATGCCCATAATACACTCGCGGGGCACGCTGGTCCGCCGGGCCTACCGCGAAGTCCGTGATCCGCTTCGGGCAAACGACCTTAATCCGCAGTCCACCTCTCTCTGACCAAATCCGCGTTACAAGCTCAACATCCTGCCCTTCGATCTGCAAAAGCTGCCTGCCGGTCAGGACCTGGCCTTCGCGCTGCCATGTCCCGCCCCCACGGCCAAGCGTAGATATTTCTCTGCCGAGCACTTCAAGTTTGAGGCCGTCGAACACAACGCATTTCTCATCGTTTCCGATTGCAATGATTGCATCGGCCGGTCCCTGTGCGGACGGAATGATTGCCGCACGATACTGTCCTTCGAGATTAAAAACAAAGCCCCGGCCGTTTCCGGTTTTGACCAGCGTCCTTGCCGACTGGCGAAGAGCTTCTCTTTCGGTCTCCGTTAATGACTCGGGCAGTTCACCCGCAACAACCATCGGTTCGCCCCAATAGGACGAATCACAGGTCGTATCGCGTTTCGGACCCGTGTGACTTTCCAGCCGCAGCAGTATCCGCTTTCCTGCGAACCTGCTCAAATCCACCTCCGCTTCCAGCCATTTTTTGCTGTCGGTGTGACGCTCGAAGAGTTTCTCGCTATTCGCCCAGACACGAAACGTCACGCCGTCACTGGCGGGTTCGCTGGCTGAGTTATCACGAATGGCGTTTGCGAAAATCAGCTTTATCGGAGCCACGCTCGGCAGTTGCAGCGAATATTCGGCAAAGATTGTTCCGCCGCCCGGCTTCCAGGGCGGATGCATTACTATCGCATTTTTTGTCGCGCCGCGCGATATCGTGCCGTAGGAAAGATTGGCGGACGATTCCGTCGAGGACCCCTGCCAGCCGACCGGCATATAGAACAAAGGCTTATCGTAATAGCTCCATGCCGCTCGTTGCGTACGAAGCAGCCAGAGGGGCAAGGCACCGTTATCAGGGACAACGTTTACCGGGATCTGCGGCGACTGCCCGGATGAAGTCGCCGTCTTCTCGAAATTTGACTTGAATATTTGGACGGCGTGCGCCGTTACAGTCCTGCCCTCGTGCTGAAAATCAGCATAAACATGGACTGGATACAACGCCGAGCACGCTCCTTCTCTTGCTGCTATCCGGAATGTCGTCTTGACCTCTTTGCCGGGAGAGACAGTGACGTTTGCTTCTTCCTCCCCCGCTGCATACCATTCATCCACAAGACCGGTCATCCGCAAGCGGACCTTCAGCGGTGATTGGCATTTATTGCCGACAGTGACTTCCACCTCCCGCGGCGTGTCTAACATCGTCACATCAGTAATATCACTGATTCTCAGTTCCAGCGGGTCTTCGGTGACAATATGTCCGTTGAATGCAAACGCCATATCGGCAGCCGATAAAAGAAAAATGATGAATCCGATATAATGAGCTTTTGACATGACCATCTCCTCTATCATGGAGTTTTCTGACTGTATATAAAGCTATTGTCGTAAGTTCTGCCTTCACCATCATGGGGACAGTGAAAAAACGAACTACTCGGCCAAACAGTCGGCACAGTTGCTTGCTTGCCCTTAAGAGTACAGCATAGATGTAACAACACCAGCGGCTCTAAGGCGTCGAACTTGGCATACAGATGCTCTCGACTTCTTACAAAGAAACCCTTGTGAAAAAAATTCGTCACGATGTTGTCACCGATCTTCTTCGCCAGATTCAGATAGGCACTTTTTCCCGTTTTTTCGTGAAGTTCAAGGAATCCGAGAAGTGCAGGATAAGCAGAACAATCCGTATGATCCGGAAGGTGTGGCTCGTCCCCCGGCGTCACGCCGATGTCGCCGAGACCGTTCCCACGCGCGATACTCCGCGCCATTTCCCACATAAATGTATCGCCCGTCGTACGATAGGCCAGGGCGTATGTATAGAAATCCATCGTTCCGGCACGCCCCGCCTTCAAGATCCTGCCCTTAGGCCCAAAGTAGCCTTCCTTCTTGCACACATATCCTTCCATGCTCGTGCCGTCCGTCAGCATGGGGATGAATGAGTTATCTTTTTTGCGATAAGCCACCTTGCCCCAGGCGGTCAGTTCCTCCAGCGCCCATTGAGTGAACTCTTTCCCATCGTCGCCCAAGGCTTCTCCAAGCAGGAACTGGCATATTTGAGGCTTAACCTGGGGCGTGTTGCCGTAGCACGGAAACAGCGTACCTTCGACCACGAGATGTCCCTTGAAATCATCGCCGTATTGATATTGTGCCCGGTCACCCCGAATGCCGGGAGCGCACGTGGCCGTCCTGCTCTGATTAAACTGGAACCCGCCAATTCCTGTCTTGGGATTCCGTGTCTCAACGTACCGCTTCGCCAGTCGTTTACTCCAAATCAGCGGTTCGGCCCTGCCGGAAAGTTTCGACAGCATCGCTCCTGCGTAGAACAAGTCGCTGCCTGTATTAAGGAATGAAAGCCCCGTGCCCCAGAAGAAGACCGGCTCCCCTTCATATTTATTGGTCCATGGATTACCGAACTGCTTCTTCGGACTGCCGTGCCGGTTCATTTCCAGGTTTGACCAATTCAGGATATGTGCCGCCCAGAACGTATCCAGAAACTGCCGGGTCGCTTCCGGGTTGACCTGCCACATCAGCTCGTAGTACGGGTAATGGCATTTCAACTCGTGCGAGTACTGCTCCATGCAGAGTTCATCGGCCCGGGCATCGTAGGCGATGTGGCCGCCCCAATGCAGCAATCCGTTAGGACTCCGCAAATTGGCGAATGCATACTCAATAGCATCCACGGCAGCCCGGCGATACTTCGCGTCATTCGTCAATGTCGTCAATCCATCCAGCACACGGAACAGGTTCTGCTGGCTTGCCAGGTTGGACAGAATCCATACCTTGCCGTCCCTCTTCCATTTCACCGGCTCGTGGGTATGGATGTTCAGCCCATCGACGAATAAAGGCGTATGTTTTGGTCCATACGTATCTTTGCCGTACTTGAGGACATTATCAGCAAACATCTGCACGGCAGAAAGATACTTGTCCTCATTACCGGCAAATGTTGCTGCGGCCGATAATAAAATCAGCAGCGCAATCCAGCTTCTCGAAATCTTCATTATAAAAACCTTTCGCTGTATGAATATTCAATATTACCTACCGCGTCAAAAGATACCACATAGTCTCGTACTGCGGTGAGAGTCGCAAAATGCCCTTACCATACTTGTCGGAAGCCGGCACATTGCCGCTCGGCATTCCATCGGGGCCAAGCGCCTGGCATTTCCAGTTTCCATCCGGCAGATTCAGGACTGCTTCCACAGCCTCTATCTGCACCGGGGATTCGCCCCAGTTCCGGCCGACCGTTTGACGATCATCGGAGAATATCATGCCGGTATTCTCACATCGGCCGCAGGCGGTTACAAGGATTTTACGGCTCTCTTTCAAGGCCGCGTCGTCCAGGGCCGTGACTGTCATAGCGACAAAGCCCGGCGATGTCACGGATATCCGCCCTTCGGTCGACGCTTCAAACTGGCTCGCGTGACCTGCAAAGGCCCAGGCGGACGACCCCCACGCGGCGTAGAATCCGCGGCCCCGCTCGACAAACCAGTCCAATACGGAACCCGAACCATCCGATTCTTTCGAAGCACTCCGGCCGGCAAGAGCTGAAACGAATCGCGTTTTGAGCATTTCGTAGCGGGTAATCTGCGCTCGCTCGGACAGAACGTCGAACATGTCACTACCATGTTTGAGATGCAAATGCGCCAGCGATGAAAGCATTTCCTCAGAGCCTGTCAACGGAATCAGCGAGATGCCGCTCAACGGCTGAATTCCGCCTTGGCGAAAGATAGCTGTCCCGGCCCGCATGAAACCCCACTTGGCGGGATTCGTGTCGATATCGAAATAGCTGTTTAAGTTCTCACGATCCCATTCGTCCGAGCTGTGACTATACGTGTACAGCCATATCCCGTCCCAATCCTGGGCGGCTGCAAATGAAGCCATCAACGGAACGCACTCAGCCTGCGAGTCAAGGGGGGCGGGATGATTATATTCGCTTAGCGTGAACGGTTTGTTGCCGAGACGCCCCGCAGCCAAGTTGAAGACGGCGGCCTGGTCGGGATAATCCGTCATGGGCTTTTGGTCGATAAGCCAGTTGCCGGCATCCCAGGGCCGGCCGGGAAAACGTGGATGCTGCCAGTACGCATGGGTGTCGATGAAGTCCATGTCACTCTGGGCATAAAGTCCCAGCGGCCCGAAGACAATCGTGCCGGCGACAAGGGCCCCGGAGCCAAGATCGCTTTTGATGAAGTCGCGCATGCCGTCGAAATAACTCTTTTCCGTCTCGGCGAGAAAAAGCATCCGGTCGGTCGCCCGTTGAGGGCTTTCGTTGTCGGCGAACAGTGAGACGCTGCCGGCATCGAGGTTTTCACCTTCGGCCAGCCCCATCCTGCCGCCCGGACGAAGCTGGACATTCGCAAGGTACACAGGGGCTGTGCTGCCGCTGAAAGCAAAGCTCACACGCGCATTATTTTCATCCGCTCCGGCAACAAAACCGAAGCTGAACGTCTGCCATTGGTTCGTCAGCTTCGCCTGCCTTGACAGTCCGAGATTCCCCCAGGGGCTTGCCGCCTGGCTGACATTGCAGCCCAATTCTCTCGGCCGTTCGCTGGCAGCCTCGAAAATTACCGTGTAGTACTGCCCCGCCCGGAGGGAAAGTCCACCCTGGTTTAACTGCAGGTGCCACTGCGTATCGTCGGCCTTTCCGATCTCGATAAACAGCGCATCTTTCGACCGGTATTGACGCCGGGACAGTGAAGCAAGACAGCCCTCATGCTGCTCCAGGCGCCAGTCCTGAGGGACAGACCCTGTCGGACCCGTCACCTGTAAATCGCCGTTGCTCAGAAGGTCCTCTCCGAGATGTTGAGCTCCCTCGGCCCAGGACTCGCGCAGCTTCTCGTTCGAGCCATAACGATTTACGAGCCAGGCGCTAAATTGCTTCTGAAGAATATTCGCATAATACGGGGGGAGCGTTCGCAGCGTTTCCTCGCTGGACCACATGAAGAAACTGTTCTCGTTGGTTACCTCAAAAATCGCCACCGCCGGGTCGTCAGCGTAACGAATCCCGCGATAGGGATTAACATGGGTCAGCATTTGACGGGCATAGTCCTTCTGAGCATCGACCAGCGCAGGCGTAAAAATATTGGAAATCTTATCATATCCACGGTTCGTCTCGGGCAATCCGATGTATTCGCTGTGCGCCCGGCCGACGTGCAGGTTGAGATTGACGCAGATGCCGTGAAGGGCAAGTTGATTTATAAAAAAGTCCAGCCTGTCGAGCGCCTCGGGGGCGATGTCTTTGCCGTCGGCGGCGTTCCAGATGCCTCGCGGCCACCGTGACGTATCCAGGTGATGACATCGGACGGTATTGACGCCAACCGCAGCCAACCGGGCGGCGATATAAGGGGCATCCTCGTGAGTGGGCAGATTCGCCCCAAAGGAGAGATTCACGCCCCAGAGGCGAACTCGTTTTCCGGCACGATAGAGGTGGCCGCTATCCGCTTTCAGGCGGTCGCTATCGATTAGAATCGGCTCGTAAGAAGTAACAGCAATCGGCGAGTTGGCGTCGGGCCTGGCGGGAATCACAAAAGGCACAAACTCCGCCGCCACACTGTTGCAGGTAAGAGTACAAATTAAAAGTGAAAAAATCAAAAATTGCTCCGCGTACTTTATTCTTATGTTTCCATGAACGCTGTTAAAATATCCCCTGAGTATCATAGTTATCTCCTCTTAAAATATAATATAGAGCATTAAGGATTTAGCTCTCGCTGGAAATGATATAATCTTCGCTCAATACTATCAATCGAAAAACAGCACACCCGGCAGACGATATAAAATCTATTGTTCGTTATAGAATTTCTAACGGAGCTTGCAAAAAGGCTCGCCGGGTAATATCATTGCCGGTGAGTGAATTGTCAGTTAGTAATCGAATAAATGGCTAAATGTAGCTGTGAGGACTTATCGATTATGAATATTAAGATAAATTTGGTTATATTTTTAACGGCTGCTCTTATATCGGCCGGCTTAATTCCAACATTCGCCCAGGCGAGCGAGGCCTCACAACGCAGGGCAAGAGGACCAAACGTACCGGAGGGAACTCGTATCCTCCGCGACCTCGCATATATTCCTGACGGCCACGAACGGCAGAAACTCGATCTTTATCTGCCCGGGCAAGACGAGGGCGGCGTTCCTTTGCCATTGATTGTCTGGGTGCACGGCGGTGCCTGGCGAGCCGGGAGCAAGCAAAACTGCCGCTCCGCCCGATTCCTGAGGCACGGCTACGCCGCGGCAAGCATTAACTATCGACTCAGCCAGCACGCCATTTTCCCGGCACAAATCGAAGACTGCAAGACAGCCATCCGCTTTCTCCGCGCCAACGCAGGCAAGTACAACATCGACCCGGATCGAATCGGTGTATGGGGATCATCCGCCGGCGGCCACTTAGTCGCCCTTCTCGGCACCGCGGGCGATGTAAAGCAATTCGATAAAGGACCGAACCTGCAAGTTTCCAGCCGCGTCCAGGCTGTATGTGACTACTTCGGTCCCACCGACCTGACGAAAATGAGCGATTTCGAGAGTACAATGGACCATGATGCCCCCGATTCACCGGAGTCGCAGCTCATCGGCGGGCCGGTACAGGAAAACAAGGAAGCCTGCGGGCGTGCCAATCCCATTACATACGTCAGCAAAGACGATCCGCCTTTTCTAATCTGTCACGGCGACAAAGACATGCTTGTCCCTCACAACCAAAGCGTTCTTCTCAACGCCGCTTTGAAAAAGGCGGGTGTGAACGTGAAATTTCATACTGTTAAAGGGGGCGGACATGGTTTTAGGAACCCGGAGGTTGACCGGATGGTACAGGAATTCTTCGACAAACACCTCAAAGAACCTGAAAGAAAATCATCGAAATGAAAATGTTCCAGTCGCAAGAAATCTTGTATATAATCGCGAAAGCTTTACAGCACAGAACTAATCAATCAATTAACGGAGATTGTTATGGCGCATAAATTCATCAACCAGATTGAAGCGGGACAGACAATAGACGATATTTACATAGTCAAAGATCCGATTCTGCGAAGCACAACGCGGGGCGACTTATATATAGCGATGTTTCTTTCGGACCGCAGCGGACAATTAAACGGGCGAATGTGGCAGGCGAGCGAAACGATTTACAAGTCGCTGCCTAAACCCGGCTTTGTCCACATAAAGGGCCGAAGCGAACTGTATCAGAACAATCTGCAAATCGTCATAAATAACGTTGCCGTCGTCGATCCGGGCAAAGTCGACATTGACGATTTTCTTCCGAGAACGAAAAAAGATACAAAGCAGATGTTCGAAGAAGTGAAAGAGACCGTCGGCCAAATAAAAAATTCGCAGTTAAAGGCCCTGGTCGGAGAGTTTCTGGCTGATACTGATTTGATGGAGAAATTCTGCAACGCGCCGGCTGCAATGAAAATGCATCATGATTATATCGGCGGACTTTTGGAGCACACCCACAATATGCTGCGGGTGGCTCTTGCGATATTGCCGTTGTATCCGGATGTGCAGCCTGATTTGGTTTTAGCCGGGATTTTCCTCCATGACATCGGCAAAACCGAAGAGCTTGCATACGACATGGCCTTTTCGTACACCGATTCAGGCCAGTTGATCGGGCATATTTCCAAGAGCCTCCTTATGATTAATCAGAAGGCCGATTCTTTGAGGTCCGGGGGCACACAAATCGACCAGGCGGTTCTGGACGCTATCGGGCATATTATCCTCTCGCATCACGGATCATACGAATTCGGCTCGCCGAAGCTGCCAGCGACGGCGGAGGCCTTTATGGTCTGTTATATCGACGATCTGGACGCGAAGATAAACCAGGTGACATCAGCGATTGACAACGAAGTCGGCGATACAAACTGGACCGCATGGCAAAACTCTCTGCAAACCCGGCTTTACCGCAAGCGACTCGAATAATTTCAAATGAGACCTTTTATCATGGACTTAATCGTCGGAGCTGATTGCGAGTTTCGATTATGAAATACGGCATTGCCCTGACTATATTGTATTTATTGACGGCGGCACACATGAGTGCGGCTACCGAGTGGTACGCAGGCCCCGATGGTAAAGCCGCAAATCCCGGCACAAAAGAAGCGCCCTGGGACATTGCCTCGGCTTTGGACGGCAGACAACAGATTGCAGCCGGGGATACAATTTACCTGCTCGAAGGAACTTACAAACGCCGCCCCGGAGAGCTTTTCGAAGTTCGCCTGGCGGGCACAGCGGAGAACCCGATTCATGTTCGGGCACTGCCCGGCCAGCGAGCAAGGATTAACGGAGGGCTTTCGATACTAAGTCCTTCCGAGAACGTTTGGATTCGTGACCTGGAAATATTCGTTTCGGAACCTGTCCCGGAAAAACCGGTCAGCCCCGGCTCGAATCCCAGGGACCTGAACCGGCCCGCGGGCGGGCTTCACATGCACGGCGGAAAAAACTGCAAATATATAAACCTGCTTATCCATGATTGCAACCAGGGCATAAGCTGCTGGAAAGGCGAAATCAATCCTGAGATATACGGATGTATAATCTATAATAACGGCTGGCTCGGCACCGACCGCGGTCATGGGCATTGCATTTACACACAGAATGACGAAGGCGTCAAAGTAATCTCCAACTGCATAATGAGCTGCCGATACGACGGCACTTATACCATACATGCCTATGGTTCCGAACACGCTTACGTGAATAACTACCTCATCGAAGACAACATCTGCTACAACATCGGGCCGTTCCTAATCGGCGGCGGAAGGCCGAGCCGTAATATCCGGGTATTCCGGAACTACCTTTATAATCTCAGCATGAGAATCGGTTATAATGCACCATACAATGAAAACTGCGAGCTGCGCGATAATATAATAGTCAACGGCGGTCTGAGCATCGACCGGTACCAAAATGTCGTTCAGGAAGGTAATTTAGTCATAAAAAAAGGCCAAACGCATCCGGCAGGAACCAGGACGATTTTTCTGCCGAATCGATACGACAAAAATCGCGCGCATCTGGTAATTTATAACTGGGACTCGGCGGAAATAGTCAAAGTCGAAACCGGGCACTTTTTCAAAAGCGGCGAAAACTTTCGCCTGATGAATCCGCAGGACTTTTCCGGCAGCCCTGTCATGCAGGGCAAATGCTCCGAAGATGCGATTGACGTCCCTGTGAAAAGCGAATTCGTCGTTTTTGTCGTTTTTAATGACGGTTGATACTTCTTTCAAAAAGACATACCGGAGACGTTGTGGATTGAGTTCGAGATCTCTTTTAAAATAATAGCGGTGAAAGCGAATGCAATTCACCGCCGGGGAAAATAAATACACCCCCATATACAACATATCGATCATAATAATATGGTTTCGCCAGATAAATGCGCGCACAGTGACAACGGTATGTCACAGCAAGTGAAAAAATCTGCAATTTGTGTGGTTTTTGATCAGATGCTCTGCAGAGGATTTCGCTGCAGAACGATGCCGGAAAAACGCCATATCTTCTCAAATTGCTTATACGGCATCAGCCGCGTACCCGTAACCGGATCGGCGACAGTAACCGCATCGTCCGAGACTTCCAGCACGGCAAGACAGTGGTCCATAAGGAACGCTTCCCTTACGAGGGCCAGCGTAATGCCAGCATTTTTAAGCTGAGCGACCGAGTCAAAACGCCGGTACTGGCAACTCAGGCCCTCGGCACTGTAGCGATCCTGCAGGGCCGAGGAAAGACACGCCGGGAGCGTGCCGGTCATCGGGCTCGAATAAGAAAGCACGGCCAGCTCTCCCTCGTCGGCTCTCAGGCCTAATTTCCCCAGGGCCGTTACCGCCGCCGCCGGGCCGCATGTGTAATCCGTAGTCTGACGGCAGATGCCGTTTTTATCGAATTTCGTCTGGAGGTTCGAAAGTTGCTCTTTCATCAATGCCGGAACGAGAAAAGGCAGCACGGAAAACCAGATCACAAACCCGGCCATCAGAAGACAAACGATGAGCTTCTCGAATTTGTAAGGCAGGCGCGATAATGGAACCGTCAGGCCCATTGAGACGGCCAGCGACAAAACCACAAATCTGACCCGGCCGACCGCGATCCAGGAGAAGGGCGAGACAAAATACAGCGTGTTATTAAATCTGACCATCGCGAGCATCGCAATTAGCACAGAAGGCAGAATATATCCCAGCACCCACCAGGGTTTACGAAAGCGCGAACAGGCCCTGCCCGCGAAAACGCCGAACACGGCAATTAGAATAACACCCGTAGTTTCAAGCCAAGGATTCATCTCCACCCTTTCAATCCCTTCACGATTAATATAATCATTTTATCAAATCACGCCCCAAAAGTCAAGGTTTTTATACTCGCGATTGACCTGTATTTGTATTGGGCTTATAATCACCAAGACAGGAAAATCCGCACCATTATTAAATTAGCTCGATGAGGACATTTATTATGGAAAAATCGAAAACAGCAAGTAAATGGTCGCCGGTCGTAATCGCCGCCGTGATGGCATCAATTTCGGCCTCGGCTACGGCCGCTCCGGCAAAAAGGATAGAGATTTACAGCACAAATCCGGCGTATTGGCAGTACAACGGCGAGCCGATTTTGCTGCTGGGCGGCACTAAGGACGACAACCTCTTTCAGATTCCGGCTCTGAAAGAGCACCTTGACCTTCTAAAGTCCGTTGGCGGCAACTACGTGCGCAATACTATGACCAGCCGGGACCAGGGCAATGTCTGGCAATTCAGGAAAGTAAACGGCAAATACGACCTGGAAAAGTGGAACGATGAATACTGGAAAAGGTTCGAGAATTTCCTGCGATTAACGCAGGAGCGGGATATTATCGTGCAAATAGAAGTCTGGGCGACTTTCGACTACTATCGAGATATCTGGGACGTCAATCCGTTCAACCCGAAGAACAACGTCAATTACTCCGCCGAGCAGACGGGCCTGCCTGAGAAGGTCACCTCGCACCCGACCCGCACGGAGAATAATTTCTTCTGGTCCGTTCCCGCCGAAAGAAACCAGCAAATCGTGCTCAAATATCAGCAGCGTTTCGTTGAAAAGCTGCTTTCCTATTCCCTGAAGTTCGGCAACGTCCTCTATTGCATGGACAATGAAACATCAGTCACGCCCGAGTGGGGCAAGTATTGGTCCGAGTACATCAAGGCAAAGGCAAAAGACGCCGGAGTCAAAGTTCATACGACCGAAATGTGGGACCCCTGGGATCTGGCGCATAAGATGCACAGCTCGACCTTCGACCACCCGGAAACCTACTCCTTTGTGGATATTTCGCAGAACAATCATCAAAAGAAACAAGCGCACTGGGACAACGCGCAGCGTCAGCGTGCCCGAATAGCTGATAATATCCGCCCGCTTAATAACGTCAAAATCTACGGAGCCGACACTGGCAGGTTCGGCAACGATCGGGACGGCATGGAGCGTTTCTGGCGCAACATCTTCGGCGGTTTGGCCTCGGCACGATTCCACCGCCCGGACTCAGGCCAGGGGCTGGGCGAAAAAGCGCAGGCGAATATCCGCAGTATGCGAATGATTACCGATAAAATCAATATCTTCACTTGCGAGCCTCACAATGATTTGCTTTCGGACAGGCAGTCCAACGAAGCCTATTGCATAGCCAACCCGGGCAAAGAATACGCCGTCTATTTCCCTAACGGCGGAGAAGTCACGCTGGACACCGGCCCATTAAAGAAACCTGCCTCAGTCCGCTGGCTGGACATCATGAAAAGTAAATGGGAAAATACGCAGGATATCAA
>JBARRE010000613.1:0-22370 GCA_049644065.1 Sedimentisphaerales bacterium
GTGAGTTCCTATTCTTGACAGCAGAACTTGTAGATTTGCGATTCTGCTGGTAGCTGACAAAGCGATAAACGTAATTGGCTGTTCGGGAAGTGAGCAACCAGACTTCCCACAACCTTTGGGACGATAACCAAATTTTTTAGAAGATTATTAAAATCTATGTAACTCGCTAACTCGATATTTCTGTTTCATATTACAGTCGTTTTGTCATGCCGGAATATACGAATTTATCCTTTCTACTTATTGCAGCGTTTCTCACGGGCTAAATGTTGATAATAAAATTGAAAAATTTGAAAAAAAGCGTAAAAAAGTTAAAAATTCTCGTATTTCGCCACGAAAAAGCCTAAATCCCATGCAATAATGCAGAAAACCAAGATAAAAGCAGCATTCCGTCGCTCGGTTCACAGGCCACGCGCAGTAAGCTGCGTCTCACGGAGATTTTTTTGAAATTCGCTTGACGCCGAACGAACAGATAATTATGATATACATATAACTATATTAGTGAGTACTGAATGGAAAATGGAGAAATTAAAGAAGTAAACAAGGGAAAAAGCTTTGTCATTGATTATCCATTCGACCTTGCTCAGGACAGGTTTACTATTGACGATTGACTATTTTCTCCGCGTTCACCCCGTGAGATAGGCACAGCCGGCATCTCACAGGGTAAATCTGCGAAATCCGCGGTTAATGAAAATGATTATTGATAATTGATGAAGGATAAATTGAAAATGGTAAATCCGTCGGTTTCTCCGGCAGGGGCTATTTGAAAAAACAAGCTTGTCCCTTCAACTACGTTCAGGGCAGGCTCTGAGCAACGTCGACTGGAACCAAAACCGGCCTTTGGCCGGAAACTCTAAGCACTAAGCTCTAAATCCTAAATAAGATGAATGGGTGCTATTTGAAAAAACAAAGCCAATCAACGCTCTGCGAAAAATTGATGTTGAACCGCGATATAACTTGTGGTATACTTACATCTGCTTGTTGACGTGTATTCCTTTTTTTTATTAGTTCCACGGCTCATCTAGTTATGGGTGTGAACGCGCTAATCATGGATGCTCATGGATGTAACATTTGATCCCCTGACGCATGATGTTGCCGAGAAGAATGGTTAATTATAAGCATCGCCTTGTTTAATCGTCAGGCGTGTTAAGATGCTCACTCTACCAAGCGAAAATATGTGTTTGCACTATTAAGGAGGTGGAGCTTGACAAAAGAGGAAAGTATAATCCAACAATCGTCTCTAACGGCTGTTCCTGGCGACACATGTTGGCTAGAGCAGAACAAGTCTCTTACTGGCAAACAGACATATCATCTATACCAGCGACTTAAAGCTCTTTACATCTTGGGACAAGAAGTTCGTCGCAGCAACGACTACGATGGTATATCTTCGCTTGCACTTGATTTTTTCCAAGATCTTCTATCTCCTGAGCGCGCTATTTTGGCGATCAAATCGATAAATGGTATTTTGTCCGTTCAAAGCCGCGGTGTCGAGGCGGGAAACGATCCAGCTAACTGGCCCGTCAGCCAGAATCTGCTCCGGCGCGTTCGCGATAAACATATTGCCGTTTTATCAACTGACGCCCGAGAAGACGCGATTCTCGGCAAGTTCAAGAGTGTTGGTTCGCTGAATATTCGTTCGGTGCTCTGCGTACCGCTGGGAACAGCCGAATTGCCTCGGGGGTTGATCTATCTTGACAGCCGAATGGAGACGGGCATCTTCGGCAGCGAGGACTTATACTTTCTAACCACTGTTTGTCGACTGCTGGATACGGGCATCGAGTCTATCGATCGATCCCTTACGCAGGCTCGCAAGGCTGAACAAGTCGTCAAGCAGATCGAAATGCTCAAGGAGGAATTGTTTGAAAAGCACCGCGTGGTGGGACAATCCAAGCTGCTCTTGCAAGCCTACGAGCAACTCAAAAAGATCGCCAGCAAGACTGACATTCCGATCCTTTTGCGAGGAGAAAGCGGTACAGGCAAGGAGCTTTTCGCGCGGGCGGCTCACTACAGCAGTTCCCGTCAGGCCGAATCGTTCATGCCCGTCAACCTCGTCGCCGTCAGTCCCGATTTGATCGAGTCGGAACTGTTCGGCCATGTTAAGGGAGCGTTTACCGGTGCGACCGCCGACCGCGCGGGTCTGCTCGAACAAGCCAATGGCGGAACACTATTTCTCGATGAAGTTGCCGACGTTCCCCCGTCCGTCCAGGCCAAATTGCTCCGCGTGCTTCAAGAGAAGACATTCAACCGCATGGGTAGCAATGAGCCAATTCGGTCTGACTTTCGACTGGTCTCCGCCACGTCCCGTGATATTGAAACAATGGCTGGGGAGGAGTCGTATCGCGATGATTTGCTCAATCGGCTGGAGGGAATGACCATCACCCTGCCACCTTTGCGTGACCGGCCCGACGATATCCCTCTGCTTGTGGAACACTTTCTGCAGCAGGCGAAGATAAAGGTGCACTTTTCAGAGACGGCGCTGCAATTCCTGCTGCATCAGCACTGGCCAGGCAATATCCGGCAACTGCAGCACTGTGTCATTGCTGCTGCTGCAATGGCTGAGGGCGACACAATAGGTGTTCGAGACATCGAACTGGTGCTGCGACCAGCCCGCCACTCTGCCGCCGCTGACAGCGAACAACTTGGCAACGTCGCCGAGCTTCTTAAGGAGACCGAGCGTGCCCACATGCTCAAAGCCCTTGATCGAACCAACGGCCACGCCACTGACGCCGCCAAGCTGATCGGCATGAACAAAAGCACGTTTTCGGAGAAGAGAAAACGCTATGGCATTTGACCAGACCTGTCTCGAAGTACGCGGTTCACGCACCCCCCAAAGTGCAGCGATTTGCCGCTTGGATATGGCACCGAGTTCGGAATTCCGAACCGAAATCCGAATTTTCGAACTCTCCGGCAGCCAGATTGTTTGGGACTCTCATGAAAAGACACGGTAAGTAATTGCATGACAGATAGATAGAGTATAAATTGCCAGGTTGGCACGAGATTTGCTATACTACAAACAGCAAATGGCTACAGTGGCCGTTTGAGCCTGATAACAATTCAGTCAGGAGAACAGAAACTATGTCGCTACTTCAACCGGGACAGATGATCCGAGACACGTACGAGGTGGAACGCTACCTTGCCGAAGGAGCTTTTGCTGAGGTGTATCGCGTGAAGCATAAGTTCCTCGGACGCCAGGCGATGAAGGTATTCAAGCGTACCGGAATGACTAATGCGGAACTGGATGAAATGATGACGGAAGCTGTTCTGCTGTCCCGTATTGCCCATCCCAATATTGTGCAGGTATTCGATGCCAATACTGTCATGACCGATGATGGAGAGCGCGGATACTTTACAATGGAGAATGTTCCCGGCGGGAGTCTGGACAAATTCTGGCGATCGCATGGGATGCGACTGATTCCTGTAGAAATGACAGTGGACATTCTCAAGCAGGTTTGTCGTGGGCTGAGTCTGGCACACAGCAAAGATCCGCCGATTATCCACCGTGACATCAAGCCACAGAATATCCTCATCGGATACGAGGCCGACGGTTTGCGGGCAAGAATCAGCGATTTTGGCCTGGCTAAACAGGTCAATAGGCTCACGCTCTTTGCCACAGCCGCCGGTACATTGGCGTTCAAACCGCCCGAGGTGTTCACCCAAGCCAAGAGAGACTCGCTCGCGGCAGATATATGGGCACTGGGCGTCACATTGTACATGCTGCTGACGGACAACATTCCTTTTCATGTGGACGAGCATCTGGGATGGGGGAATGGTGAGTTGCTCCGAACGCCTCCACCGGTGCCAAGTCAGTACAACGTCGAAGCCAATTCCGCCCTTGACCGCATCGTCATGAAGTGTCTCTCACCCAGGCCGGAAGACCGCTACGCGGACGCCGAGGAATTACTCAAGGCCCTCGACGCTTGGAAACCCGGCGACAGTTTTTCCGATAAGCCCGCTCCGCCATCGGCGAGTGTATCCCAGTTTTCCAAAGATGTGTTTGGCCATCGGTCGACTCCAAATCAAAGCGAATCCGAATTGCTTGCCCGTGAAGCAATCCAAACAGCCAAGCAAAAGGGCAATTTGAACGAAGCAGCAGACATGATGGAAGAAGCCTTCAATAAATGGCCTTCCCTGAGAGAAGAATACGCCACGAAAGTCACACTGTGGCGGCGCGGGATCCATATGTGAAAGAATGTGAAGCGTATAGGAGACCTCCGATAGAAAGGGGCTGAACAATGGTGACAAATGCATGCAAGACATTACTGGATATCTGCGGGCTGGATATCTACGGCCGCAATGCCTTTCGATTGCTGGGGGCGGATGTGGATATCAAGGGTCGAAGGATCAAGAGGAATGAGACGGAGTTTAAGGCAGCGCTTGAAGTCGGCGAACTAGCCGACGAATATTGCAGCATCTTCCGGCCGGATCCGCTGCCAACGCGCGAGGAACTTTCACAGGCCGGTCGGGTATTGACCGATGTCCAGCAGCGTTTCGTTCACGAGTTCTTTTGGTTTTGGCCATTGGAATGGGGCAAGAGTGCTTCGGATGAGGTCCTGGGGCTGATCAAATCCAACAAGGTGAAAGAGGCCCAGAAGCAGTGGAAGCAGATTGCCGCGAAGGGTGACGCAGCCTCTCTATCCGCCAAACATAACCTGGCGGTGTTGGGGCATTGGCTGGCATTGGACCGGGAGCGGAAAATTCTGGCGTCAACGGACAATGGCAAATTGACGCAAGAAAAACGAAAACAACTCAACTCCTACTGGAGTTTCGCCTTCAAATATTGGGAGGCGCTTTGTGCGAATGAGGCATTTTGGTCCGTTCAGGCCAACCGAATCCGTGCTCTGGATGACCCGCGTCTGACCACCGGATTTCTACGCCGTTTCTCCCAATCGCTTCCGATTGCGTTTGACAATATCAATGCGGATTTGGCGGTGGCATATTGTGACCGGGAAATGTACATTCGGGCGAAGGATCATATCCAGATCATGAAGGCGACCAACGCCGAGGACGACGACGTACCTACCAGTCTGCGACGCGTGACCGAACCACTCCATGGCCGTATTGACCACGCCATCGAAACGGCAACATTGCAGTTGCACAACAACAAAACCGAAGGCATGCAACGGTGCATCGAATTGTTCAAAACGGTTAAGCACCTCCTGAACGTCATATTGATTCTTTTGGGAAAGAAGTCGCAGGAGTTCACCGAAACATGCGACCGGGTAGCGAAAAGTATGCTTCAATGCCAAGTGACCTACGGCAACGAGACGCAAGACTGGAAGAACTCACTTATCCTGCTGGAAGCCACACTCAAGGTCGCCCGTGGAGACGAAACACGTGCTCTCATTGAACAGAACATGGCTGTTGTTCGCCAAAACAGACAGGCAGATATTTGTTGGTTCTGTGAAAACCGCGCAAAGGATGAAGGACACACCATCAAAGTGACCTTGAAGAAGTCGATCAAGTGGCTGGATATTAAGAGGAACCCGGAACAATACCGGCAAGTCATTTCTCAAATAGTTCAGCAATTAGGGAAAGAACTCTTGCGCAATGTTGGCCAAATAAATATGTCAGGAATGAATTTATTCACGCGGGTGACAGATGCGGCCAAAAGGGGCGACCTCCATGCTATCGTACGTGCTCTCGATACCAACATGAATGACTGGGCGGAGATGATGTCACAACAAGTAACCACAACCGTACCCAGATGCGGCATTTGCGCTGCTGTTCATTCAAGAGGGACCGTGGAGACGGTTGATACAATTCAAAAGAAACTGAAAAGGGCTAACGCTACAGTCGAGCATGCGGCAAACACGATGGAATCACTCAAGGAGAAAATCGCTTCACATTCACAGGATCGGGAGGAAGCAGGGTTCTTGCGAAAACGGCTTCTGTCTTCCAGATTGGATTCGTTACGTAGCCAAGAAGAAAATTGGAAGCGCCGACATCAAGAAGGAAAAAGGGAACAAGTTCGATTGCAGTCACAACTGAAAAAGAAAAAGGCTCAAGGAAATATAAAGGAATACAGGGATTTTGAAGCATGGCCCGGAATTGCTAATGCCAAGAAGGACGGATTTCGTATCTTGTAACAAATTACAGTAAAGGGTATGACATGAGAAAACAGAGACATTCAGGAAAACCAAAATCGAAGACCCGCGGTAAAGCGAAAAAAGCTCGCGTCAAGATGAGGATTCTCGGTTTGCCAATTGACATTCCGCCGGAGCTTGATTTGTCGGCCGGTGCGCCGTTTGAAGGGCGGGACCAGCCGGCAACGGTGCGGATTCCCGAGGACATCCAAGAGATGCTTGGGCCGTTAGTCGAGATGGCGACAAATGCGTGGCGGCTGAAGGTGCGGATGGTCGATCCCGATACGGGCGAGCCGAAAGAGGAAACCCGTAAGCTTTACCGCTTTGTGGAAGGACTGTTCCGGGCGCTGGATGACGCTGGAATTCAGGTGATCGACAAAACGGGAAAGCCGTATGACAACGGCATGTCCGAAAAGGTCATCAGCTTCGAGCAAACACCCGGTCTGGCGAAAGAAGAAATCGTCAACACGGTACGCCCCTCGATCCGCTGGAAGGAGCGGCTTCTCCATCACGGTGAGATCATCGTCGGAATCCCTGTTGTCGAAACTCCGCCGGAAGAAACGCCCACGACGGAAACTGATTCCGCCCCCTCTGAAGCGGCTACGGAACCGGCACAGGCAGCCGACACAGTGGATGTGACTTCGATCCAAAGCGGGGAATTGCCTGGCCCCGAAGAGAACGGATCGCTCGATGCATCAGAATCGGATGCGGTGGCAACTGACACACAATCCGTCGCGACACAGAACGATTCAGAACCGGAGCAACCTGAGACGGCAGTATCTGAGAATCCGGTCGGGCAGGAATCGCAAGGCGATGGTGCAGAAGATGAATCCGCACCCGCGAGGCCGGAGGACACTCAAGAACCTCCCGTCGCCCTCACAATTCCCGAACAATCCGAGATTTCTGAACAAGAAGGAAAAGAAAGGAGCAACCATGAGCAAACGAAGCACAATTGATTTTGGTATGGACCTTGGTACGACCAACAGCGCCATTGCGGTTCTCAATGGGACCGTGCCTGAGATCATAAAGAACAACGACGACCTGGATATCACTTCCTCGGCCGTGCATATCAGCAAACGGGGACAGCTTCGCGTCGGTAAGCGTGCCCAACAACAACTGTTGCGTGAAGGTTCCGAAGATGATGTCTACATTGAATTTAAGCGCCGAATGGGGACCGATCATGTCTACACGTTCCGCAGCGCAGGGCTGAGCAAGAGCCCCGAAGACTTGTCGGCGGAAGTTCTCAAGAGCCTTTGCGGCAATGTCCAGCAACGACTGGGAGAGGATGTTCCGGCAGCCGTGATCACGGTTCCAGCCGCCTTTGCCCAAAAGAAATGCGCCGCGACAAAGCGTGCGGCGGAAATGATCGGCTTAACGCAGTGCCCGCTGGTACAGGAACCGGTGGCGGCAGCGTTGGCCTACGGTTTCCAATTGCAGGCAGAGCGTGAGTACTGGCTAGTGTACGACTTCGGCGGCGGAACATTTGACGCGGCCTTGATGAAGGCAGACGACGGGATGATCGACGTGGTCAATCATGGCGGCGACAATAACCTCGGCGGTGCAGATATCGACTGGGCCATCGTCGAAAAGATTATTCTTCCGCAGGTGACTAAAGAATTCAACTTTCCCGGACTGAAACGAGAGAATCCCCGCTGGCGCATAGCGATTGCCAGGATCAAACACGCCGTAGAAGCGGCCAAGATCGAGTTGTCACGCAGTGAGAAGACCTTTCTGAATGATTGCATGGTCAAAGATGCCGACGGCGAGACGGTTGAGATTGATTTCCCGCTGACCCGTAGCGAGGTCGTTACGGTCGCCGAGCCGGAGATTATGAAATCGGTGAAGATCTGCAAACGTGTGCTAAAAGAGAAAGACCTGGCGCCCTCCATGATCAACAAGGTCATTCTCGTCGGCGGCCCGACGCTGGCCCCCTATTTCCGCGAGATCCTTTCCGATCAGCTCAAGGTCTCGCTCGATCATTCCATCGACCCGTTGACCGTTGTCGCCCGTGGCGCGGCCATCTTTGCGGGCACTCAGCGGCTCGTCGACAAGGGGCCGGTGACCAAGGGAACCTATAAGCTGGAACTGAACTACTCGCCAATGGGACCGGATCCAGACTTCAGGGTGCGAGGAAAGGTGGTCGAGGAGGGCGATGACCTGACGGAGTATACAGTCAACTTTGCCAACCTTGCAACGGGTTGGGACAGCGGAAAGATTCCTCTCAAATCAGAGGGGACGTTCAAGGCAGACCTTCTGGCTGAAGCGGAGGGGCGAAATACGTTTACAATTCAACTCGCCGACGCGAAAGGAACTCTTCAGAAAACGGTTCCCGAAGAGTTGGTGTATACCCCCCGTATCACGTGCATTAGCGATCAGCCGGTCATCAACTCATTGGGTGTAGAGATTGGCACTAATGAGTTTGACATACTGCTTGAGAAGGGAATCCCGCTGCCGGCCAAGAAGACCAAAGTGTATCACACGACCAAATCGCTCAACAAGGGAGATACGGGGGAAATGCTGAGCATTCCTGTTGTCGAAGGCGAAAATCCCAAGGCTGATCGTAACCTCCTGCAAGGCATGCTTACGGTCAAGGGCGCGGATTTACGCCGCGATATTCCTGCCGGATCGGAAGTCGAAGTGACCCTGCTGATGGATGAGGACCGATGCATTCGTGCCCGAGCCTACATCACTATGCTGGATGAAGAATTCGAGGTCGAGATCAAGCCGGAAACTCGAACGCCCGATGCCTCTCGCCTGAAGGGCGAATTATGCGAAGAGAAGAAGCGGCTCGGTGAATTGGCAAAGAAATCCGGTTCTTCTCCCGGCGTTCAGGAACAGCAGGCGAAAATCGAGGAACTCGAAGGCATGGTCGAGACTGCCCAAGGTGATCCCGACGCAGCCAACAAGGCCGAAGCCCACATTCTCGAACTCAAGGCCAATCTGGACAGAATCGAAAATGAATCTGAATGGCCAAAAATAATCGAGGACGCCCGCCAGAAGCTAGATGCTCTCGATAACATTATTTCGCAACCTGGAAATGACAAACCGGATTTCAAGCAGCGTGCGAAGGAACTACGGGCTGAAGTGGAGCAACTAATCGAGGAACACCGGGATGATCGTATACCCAAGAAGGTTGAGCAAGTGTCGTTCCTGTGCGGTGAGGTATACTGGTCGAATGAGCAATTCGTAGTCGGCATGTTCATGCATGTCAAGCAGGAAAAGTCTAAGATGAGAGATCAAGTGATGGCATCACAACTGATTAATCAAGGGGATAGCTGTATCCAACGCGGAGACATTCAACAACTGCGTCAGGTTACCGGGCAACTGATTGGGCTCTTACCGCGTGAAATCGGAGAGGCGATTCGTCAAGGCGGATACGCTAAGGGCGACATTCGTCTCCAACGTTAAAAGGACAGATTATCATGCACCAACAACAGATAGACATACAATCGATATCCTATCATCTCTGGCGGCAGGCCCTGTCCGGCGATCCGGACGGGACTCTGCTGGCTCTGGAGCAGATGGACTGTGAAGAGTTGCCCGTTCTGGCAGCGGACCTGTTGGCGAGGCTCTATGTCCGGGCGGGTAGACTCGCGGAAGCCAAAACGCTTTGGCAGAGGATTCTTCAGGCCGATCCGAATTACGCTCCTGCCGCTAAGGCCCTAAACAAACTGGACTCCCCCTGGCTGATCCGGGCCGTGACCAGAAGGTATTCCTTATGGTTTGCTGTGGGGGGGCTCCTCCTCTTTGCGTTGTACGGCCTCGGTATGTTGTTCTTTGGCGATAAGGATGCTTCTTTTGCACTGGTGGGTACAGCCACCATTCTGACTGTGCTCGGAGTCTACCTGGCCGGTCTGTTCGGATGGGCTTTCATGACGGTGGTGTCGTTGTTTGGTTTCGGCCAAAGCATCTATAGTTCCCGAATGCAGCCGGGGCGAGGCCGTGAGTCTCAGTCTGGTTGTTTGGATACAAATACCCCGCATTATCGGAGATAAGGATCACATGCCTCCCATGATTATCTATGCTGGCCTGACGGACATCGGGCGAATTCGAGAGACGAACGAGGATGCCTTCGGCATTGATCCCAAGATAGGGCTGATGGTCGTTGCGGACGGTCTTGGCGGCCATCAGGCTGGTGATGTTGCATCGACATTTGTGGTCGAGAACTTACCTCGGCAACTGGCGATGGGGCGTGCCGCGGGCATGGAAGATACACAGGGAGCTAACCAACTCTTGCGTCAATCATTATTGATCATCACTGAACAGCTCCATGACATGGGACGTGCAACGCCGGAATATGATGGCATGGGGGCAACGGTCGTGGCGGGATTGGCCACCGATACTACATTGCTAATTGCGCATCTTGGCGACAGCCGGGCCTATCGCCTTCGCGACGGTATTTTGGAACAAATGACGCAAGATCATAACCTTGGAAATGACCTGCGGGATAACGGCGTGATACGGAGCGATGCGGAAGATATGCCGGAATACCACACGCTGCGCCGATTCATGGGAATGGACAAGCCGCTACCGCCTGATATTGCTGCATTTGATCTCAGGGAACGTGATCGTTTTCTACTGTGTAGTGACGGCTTGACGAACATGCTCGATGACACGGACATCTCCGATATCCTGATGTGTGAAACGTCATGCAAGGAAACCTGTTTGCAACTTGTAGCGCGGGCTAATCAAGCTGGCGGATATGACAATATCACTGTTGTTGTGGCGGATGTTCAATCCACACATGCTGATAATGAATCTCGCGACGAGGCGGCGGAAAAGATGAAACAGATGGATATCCATGAGGTTCCTTGGGGGCAGATCACTCCTGAGGGTATGGCTCGTGACAGATTGCAGAAAGGGTAATTTGATATGGAACCGGATACCAGTGTCATGATGGTTTGGCCGATGGCGGCGATGGAAGCCCAAGCATTGGGGTGGTCGGAGATCGAACCGGCACATCTGCTATGTGCAGCATTGAAATTCGCGGAACTTGATATGGATGATCTAGAGCGTCTCGGTGAGGCAGCGGGGAATGTCGGCGAACTACGGCAGCGGCACCGCGATTTGCGAGAGCGTCTCGACGAACCGTGGGGAATCGCCGTTCCGGATATTTCCACGCCGTTGCGACGGGCATTGCGGAGACGGGGCGACGGCGAATCAAACCCGCATCCCGGCGGGATGATCCATCGTAGCGCCACCGCCCGCGAGGTGTTTCGCGCCGCGCAGAAGATAGCCGAACGAGACGGTCGGCAGCGGTTCGATCTCGCGGACTTAGCTGGCGTGATTCTCCGCGATCCCGACGAATGGGTTCGCCGTGGATTGGACCAACATAAGATTCTTTCGGCGTCGCAACTATCCCAACGCGATCAAGCTATCGAGAAATGGGCTGACTTGTTCGTCCCGGTTACACCGTCTGGTACCCCCGATAGCGAAGAGAAACAACGCATCCTCGCCGATCCCGCAGTCCGAGTATTGGCCGATACGTTCACCAAACCCACTCCACGTTCCTGCCTCATGATCCATGGGCCTGACCGCACCGCCCACGACGTCCTGACAGATCTTCTCAACCGACCAAGTGACAAGAAACTCCCAAAGATTGTCCGAGTTGATAGTCGAGCCTTGCTGGAACGTCTTTCCGAAGATCCCAGCTTCTCCGCATCCTCATTTCTGGAATTCCTTACCGATGAAGCAAACCAGAAAACCGTCTGGTTCTTCGATTCGCTGCACCGCTACCTGGCCGAGGAACTGACTCCATCAGCCTTCCGGCTCCGTTTTGTCCAATGGCTCAAACAAACTGACAGCCGATTTCTCTTTGCTATCCCGAAAAGCCAATACAACAAACAGGCAGAACAGCACACCGACTGGAAGGATACCTTCCAGCTTATCTGGATTCACGGACCATCACAATCTGCAGTCATGGAACTATAGGAAGGATATGGTTATGAACATTTTCAAGAATATGACCGAAAGAAAATGCAACTGTGACACTCCAGAGAATACAAGAATTAGCGACAATTTGGAAGCTCTTCGGTGAAGATTAGGTGGACAACCATGACCAAGCAACACAAAACTGGATATCCTAATCGAAGTGGGGATGGCATATATATAACCATGCCGAATCTGCGGGGAACGGTGACGTTTTGGGTAATTATGGTGTGCGTGGGAGGTTATGTAGGGTTGGCCTTGCTGAATCTGCTCGGGGTGTGGTCGAAGCAGGCAAGTTATTCGTGGTTGGGGCTGTCACGGATTGGACTGTCACACGGTATGGTGTGGCAGATTGTCACATCACCATTATTGCATTTCAATGTGTTGCATTTAGTGTTCAATATACTGGTATTGGCGTTTCTGGGAGTGGCTGTTGAACAACGGCTGGGCCGGTGGGGATACGTTATGTTCAGTTTGATTTGCGCGTTGGCGGGCTCGGCGGGATTCTTGTTGCTGAGCCATGACCGGACGATTGGTGCAGGGTATTCAGGAGTGATTTACGGAGTGACGGCGGCGTGTGCGGTTTTCTGGCCAGAGCGAATCATCTACATGTTCTTCTTCTTCCCGATGAAGATGAAATGGGCCATGTCGCTGATGGCATTGACGGCATTGTTTATGACGATTGAATCCAGCGACGATGCCATCGCCCACGCTGCTCATCTCGGCGGTGCGGTGGCTGGGTTCGTCTACATCAAGTTCTGGCTGCAACAGGATGCACGAAAACGGTCCATTGCCATCGCAGAGCAAGAGGTGTCCCGGCCACCCTCGAAGAGTCGAAAGAAAAAGCATGTCCCGGCTATCCATGTGCCGGATGAGTTATAGTGAGGTGACAAGTGTTCACAGATAAAGCACAGATGATAATTTCAATGGCCAAGGATCGAGCGTATACGCTCGGTCGGGATTCGGTGAATGTCGAGTCGTTGCTGGCGGCGATTTCGGCGGATAATGAGGCGGGGATTCGGTTAGCGGAGTGCTTAACTGCGGGCGATGTGGCCGATTTGCGAGGGCGCTGCCCGGAGTTTGGGTCGCCAGGGCCTTGTCCGGGAACAATGCCGCCGGATGAAGCGATGCGGTCTTTGTTGGCGACAGCATGTGAATTAGCAGGTGGCGAAGGGATTCCCGACCGGACACATCCAGGATTGGTAGGTCTGCCACATCTGATCTGTGCAGCAGCGATGACGGCAGAGGTGGCGAACCTGCTGGGCGATCCGATTGTCCCGATTGGCCAAAGGCAGGCGATGAGCTTACTGGCCTGCTGGATGATGGATAGTGACGAAAGCTTGTCTCTGGGCGAACTAACCAGCCAGCTTCGCGGGCTGCGGGCGGAGCTTTTGTCCAAGGTCTTCGGTCAGGACCATGCCGTCCATGCCTTTGTCGAAGGGCTTTACAATGCCCAGGTGACGGCCGGGGCGGATCGGGATCGCAAACAGCCGATTGCGACGTTCGTTTTTGCCGGGCCACCGGGGGTGGGCAAAACGTACATGTCCGAACTGTGCGCCGCTCATCTGAAACGCCCGTTTAAACGTTTTGACATGACGGCCTACAGCGACCACCAGGCCGAAAACCAACTAGTCGGTTTCGCCCCAGCGTATCGAGGAGCCAAGGCTGGGCTGTTGACGGGATTCGTCAAGCAGAATCCCAACGCCATCCTGCTGTTCGACGAGATCGAAAAGGCGCATCTTAACACGATGCAGTTGTTTTATCAGATCCTCGATGCCGGCCGGCTTCACGACAAGTTTGATGACGAGGACGTCTGCTTCCGAGACACGATGATCATCTTCACCACGAACGCAGGCCAGAGTCTCTACGAGAATCCCAACGCCAGTGGGATTTCGGCGGTCAACGCGGACTATCACAAACGCACGATTCTCAGCGCGTTGGCGAATGAGAAGAACCCCACGACCGGCCAGCCAGCCTTTCCGCCGGCGATTTGCAGCCGACTCGGGCAGGGCTATCCGTTGATGTTTAACTATCTCGGCGTCAACGAACTTGAACGCATTGCCGAGACGGAAATGGCCCGCACCGAAGCGTTGCTCGAACGACAGTATTTCAAGACGTTTCGACATGACCCGATCCTTCCGATTTCGCTGGTACTGCGGTGTGGGGCGAACATCGACGCGAGACAGTTGCGCAGCGAGGCCGAGCGATTCGTCAAATCGGAACTATTCAAGTTTTGCAGCCTTTATGAATCCCAGCGCGTCGAAGAGGTGCTCGATGAGATCGACGAGGTACTCTTCACTGTCGATCCAGCAGCGATCAAGAATCATCCCGATATCCAAAAACTCTTCGTCAATCCGGACAAGCCGACGTTGCTTCTGGTGGCCGCTGATGACTTCG
Organism: Sedimentisphaerales bacterium; assembly: GCA_049644065.1. Taxonomy (GTDB): domain Bacteria; phylum Planctomycetota; class Phycisphaerae; order Sedimentisphaerales; family Anaerobacaceae; genus JAFGPJ01. The sequence goes on from JBARRE010000613.1 coordinate 14,406, forward strand.
CGTCACGCTGCCGGAAGGCCCTGCCGGAATTCGATTGGCTCAGCGCTGAGACGCAGGAGGAGGTTGTCAGCCAATTGACCGCTCATGAGGTCGATATCGTGCTGTTGGATTTGTGGGTCTCTGCCGCGCCGGGCGAATTAGGCGACAGTCGTTCAGCAACGTTTCTTGGCAGAAGTGGCGGTGACGGTCAAACCGTCACGGGCCGGATGGATCATATGCCGCTCTCGGCCAGGGTGCTCGACACGGGCCGAACGATCCTCCGGACGATTCGGAAACGTTTTGCGGATGTCCCGGTCTACCTGCTTTCGTTCCAGGCGGATGAGACAACAAACTCGCTGAAAACGGTTTGCGTGGACGACCGGTACGACGCAAGCGAGCGGCCGGCCAGGTCGGCCAGACATCGGGCGATTGACGAAGAACTGTTCCTTGCCTGTGTCCGGGCTGGTGGGGCGCGGGGGATGATCGCCACCGAATACGACGGGTCCTCGAAGACGGGCGCCGAAGAGCCATTCGCTGAGGCTTTGCGCGGGGTTCTGCTTCGGCTGTTCCGGGAGAAGGTGGCCAGGAACCTCGCCCGTCAGCGTCAGTGTGTGGAATTCGACACGACCGTCCGTCTGAACGAGTCGGCCCGTCACCTGGGAATCTGGGCGCGCGGATTTCGCTTGCAGCGAGTGATCGAAGCAGAGGACGTTGGCGGACTGGTCAGCGACATTGAACGGCCCTCGACGCGATTTGACGACCTGTTCGGCGCGACGGCCGCGAAGAAGTCGCTGGGATTCGTGGTCGATTGGCTGAAGAACCCAAAGCGCTACGCCGGGCTGGGGCTTCGTCCACCCAAGGGAATTCTGCTGACCGGCCCGCCAGGAACAGGCAAGACGATGCTCGCGCGCGCGGTAGCCGGGGAGTCCAACTGCGCGTTTCTGGAGGAGTCGGGCGGAAATTTCGTGACGAAGTGGCAAGGCAGTGGTGCTGAGAACATGCGAAAGCTGTTTCAGAGGGCACGCAAATACGCCCCGGCGATTGTGTTTATCGATGAAATCGACGCAGTGGGCAAGACACGTAGCGGCGAGTCAAATACCGAGGCCCGCGAGGCTGCGCTGAACACCATGTTGACGGAGATGGACGGGTTTGGCGCAACAATGGCGGCCCCGGTGATTGTGTTGGCGGCTACGAACCTGTCCGACAAGCTCGATTCCGCCCTGAAGCGACGCTTCGACCGTGAGATAAAGGTCGAAGAGCCCGACCGGGCAGCCCGTCTGGCATTCCTGAAACGGACCTTCGAGAAGCTCTCCAAATCGAAGGTTCGCGGGGAAACGCTTGAAGCCATTGCCAATCAAAGCGTGTACATGACCATCGCTGATCTGGGGCGAATCGTCCAGGAAGCCGGTGTGATGGCGGCGCTGTCCGAATCGGCCATCAGCGACGAGATTCTACTGGAGGCTTTCGAGAAGCAGCGCATGGGCGAAGCATCACCGTGCAAAAATCCGGAGAAGCTGCTCCGCATCGCCCGCCACGAAGCGGGTCATACGTTCGTCGCCTGGAAGAGCGGCGAGCCAGTCCATCAAGTCACGATTGTCGGACGCGGCGGAGCCGGCGGCTACATGGAACACAAATACGATGACAATCGGGATTTGCGTACGAAGGAGGATTTCTTGCGCGACATTCGAGTTTCGATGGCCGGTCGAGCAGCAGAGTTGGTCTGCTACGGCCCGGAAGCGGGACTAAGTATCGGCGTCGGAGCGTCTAAAGCCATCGGTGGCCGCGGAGGTGACCTGCCCACTGCGTCGCAAAATGCAATCCAGATGGTCCGCGTCTACGGCATGGACGAGGAGATCGGCCAACTGGCTGTCGATGAACTAACTGTAGAATACAGCCAACGCCCCCTCGCTGAACGAACGCTGCTGCTGGCCGAGAAAATCGTCTCTGAACAACTAAACATCGCCCGGGCCCTCATTGAAAAAAACCGCAGTGAATTCGACCGTCTCGTCGATGAACTGATTAAGAAGAATCGGCTTTCGGAGGAGGATTTAGTCAGAATATTAGGCTAGTGGTCAGGATTAGACAATCGGCTGTTACCAGTGATATCTTTTAATAGTGGTAAAAGATATTGGGAGATAGAAATGAAACGCAAGAATAACATCTTGGAAGTCTTAATGGACGCTGTTTGTTGTGTAATGTGTGCTGATAAGAAAGTGGCAACACCTGAACGAAAAGCGGTTCATCGTATCCTCGAAAAGGTAAAAGCACCTTGGGATAAGAATGAAATTGACAGACGCATTGATATCTTTATCCATCGTGCAAAGAAGGAAGGCCTGCTTTCACTCACCCAAGAAGTCTGCCATAAGCTTATAATTTTTAAAAGAAAGGGCAAAGAGCAGGTACTCTTACGTTGTGTCGAATATATGGCACAAGCTGATGGCATCATTGACCCAAGGGAAACAGAGTTGTGTCAGAAATTTAGAACGGTTTTGTCTGATGAGACTGCCAGTGACGTTAGTCCTCCTGTGCAGGCATATGAGCCACATACAAAACAGGCTGGGCATAGAGAAGGTACAACATCTTTGTGTCGCGATGACACCGGCACACATAAAACCATCAATAACATTGCAGGGATCAAGGCAGAATTAAACCGTCTGAGAAAACAGGCAGGTGCGAAATGGAAAGTTACTCAATGTATATGCATCAGTTTCAGTATTGTTGTGGCCCTTATCGGGATTGCTGCCTTGGCTATCTGTGGGATCCTCGCATACCTTGCAGCTAAAGCAATAATTCCTACGATTGGTTCAATTCTAGGCTGGATTGTGGGCTCCCTGACGTTCTTATTATGCATTCGTATATATGTCAAATTTGCTCCATTCGCTCATCTTGAGACTCGCCTTTATAAATGGCAAGAATCTCTATTCCCAGAGATTCTTCCTCTGACACGACGTTTGAAACGAGCTCAAGCTGAAGATTACAATGAGAGGGGCATACAGTGTTTTAGAATAAAAAGTGTACGTAAGCGTACAGGAACCGCTGGTCGACCACCTGAGATACGGCAGGCAATAAAATACTTCAGAAAAGCTATGTTCGCAGACAATTCTTGGGCTGTTCCATGCATGAATCTTGGGCGATGTTTTTATTACTGTAATCTTCTTTTAAGTGGAAAGAATTTAGTCAATATGGCCCAGGAAAAGTGTGAAGCACTTACCGATTCGCGGAATGACAAGCGCGTGGCTAACGATGCACAATACTTAATTGAAGAGGTTATTGCCTGTGGTGCCAATTGGTTTGAACTTGATTTTATAATAGATCCAAACTCTTTTATTTCTAGTCATCCTGGGTCGTCCCCAATAGGCTCACCTCCATGAATCGCTCAATCTTCCCAAGAAAGGCCATTTAAAGCTGTTTCGTCTGGTGAGTAGTAGATTGGTCAGACAATTTTGGATGATTTCAATAAGGAAGGGGTCGAACGACAGGCTGGCAATTCGCTGTCAAACAGACAAAATCATTGAGCAAGGTCGAATCAGCGTAAACTTTCCCGCTGTGACAATGTTCGCGCCGGCTATTGTAAGGGATTTATGGTATGGATTCGACCACCTCGTGGATGAACTGATCAAACACAACCGCCTGGATGAAGTTCAACTAACAGACCTTCTCGGCAAGTTGCCCAAATCGGCATAATGCCAAGATAGTATTTCATACGGTGAATGGAAGTTGTGATCTGCGTATTGGCCGCCAGATTGGGAGGTTGATCCGCCTTGGATTCAGAGATAGACATAGGCCAACACAAGACGGAAAAAGTCGAAAAGGGGAAGTCCCTGATAAGGAGAATTTTTTATGCCAACGAATTCAATTGCCTCACGCGTTGTCTTGCGCATTGCAGACAATACGGCCAGGAAAGCAGGAGCCACCTATGTCGAACCAATACATATTTTGATTGCACTGTGCGTACTACACCCTGCGCGATTGAAAGACATACTTCGCGGGCTCGGGCAAGATGACTCCACGCAACTAGAGTTGGCGGAGAGAGAAGTGGCAGTCGTGAACACTGCATTTAAAGACGGATCTGTCGATTCTGCTATCTTGCATCGACATCTTACTCAGAAAATACGAGCTACTGTGGGACAGAACCCGATTCGTACTACATTGAATACGGAATCCCACATTGATCGTGCAACTGGAGTTACCAGAAGCGCCAGCCTGAGGCTCCCTTTAGCATCCAGCACACAGCATGTTATGGATCGTGCAGCGGAGATGGCCTCGGAGATTGACTCTGCCACGCGGCCAATTGATCTGTTGGTGTCTATGTTTGAGATGGAATCCCCACCTTGGTGTGGTATGGTGGAAGACTTGCATATTGACGAAAGTCAATGGAAAAACGCTGTTTCATGCTTACAAAAGGGAAAGTCTCCTATCGGAGTTGAAACATCACCTGGAAATTTAGCTGATTCCTCAATAGACACCGTCAAATCAAAACTATATCGCCAGAAGGATGTGAAGTTGTTTTTTTCCATATACGCCCTCGGTATTGTTGTATGTGGTTATGGGGGTGCGCTACTTCTTCTCGCTTTCGGAGCAGCCATGATTGGGATGAATTGGATTGCAGCGTGTGTATTTGCGATCAGCGCAGTTAATATGTTCGTTAACGTAGTGTTGGCGTTTTGTGGATTCTGTGTTGGGCTCGTTTCAGGGATAAGTATAGGTAATCGCAAATTATCTAGGACTGAAGCAGACGCCGTTATTGAATGTTATAAGGTTAAGTTTTTCAAAACTGATAAGTGGTATTCATTAGGTTTCGTAGCATTTCTACTAATCTACTATACAGTACTCCCGTGGGTACCAGCGTCAACCATCGGCCATGTTATACATTGGTTTGGATTATCCGTCCTTGCATTAATTAGTATTGCAGCCATAAAATATTTTGTGTGGATCATGGTGTTTGCTGGACTTTTTGCATTTTATGCGGGCTCAAGCGTCATGAACGAGACGTTTCTTGAAAGAATAACAGAAAAGATCAATCGCCGCAGACAAGGAAAACCGACTTAGAGACAATATTTGGCTTTGCATCTGAGGTGGAACAGAGAAAATTAGAACTGAATCAGTTTTCTCATAGTGCCGTGAAAATAGTTTTAAAAACATGTTTTTATAAACGCCATTTGCTTGTAGAATCAATAAAGTGAACCGAATGGGGATACGACTTCAACCACTCCTGATAGTCCCCGTGACGAACCATCCATATGTCAATATATCCAAGACCAGGAACAGGACGAACTTAACGTTACCTAACGGCCCCTTTCAGGGGCCTTCTTCATACCACCGGCTATGCCGGTGGTCGATGATTTATCAAAGAAACCTTTGATATCCAGATCGATCACCCAGTCCTGACGCCAACAGCGTTGACGTGTGATGCCGACTGCATCCAGCGCCGATTTTCCGGGACGATATTGCCCGCTCATTTGTATTCGATTCGCTTTTACCACCTGCTGGCTGTTGAAATTAAATCCTCACTTTGGCAAGGGGAGGTACTTTTCAAGAAAGCGATCCATGAGATAACAGCATCGGTCATTAACCGGTTCGGCAAGGTCCATAGTGTGAGGCCAGCCGGGAAACTTTTCATAAACCATCGGTATGTTTAGTTGCTCTAATTTTTTCGCGAGTTTGTCTGCCTGAGCGATGGGCACCGTTGAATCAATGGTCCCATGCAGAATCAGGGTGGGTGGATCATCCCTGGTCAGGTGAGTGATAGGTGATGCAAAAGCGTATAGCTCCGGATCATCATCATATTGTTTGCCGGAAAGAAAATCATGCAGCACTTCTTGTTTTCGTGCAAAAGAAGTCGTCAAATCCGCGGGGCCATAAAAATTCACCACTACCTGAACGCTGCTGCTAATCCCTGGATGTCCTCCCACTCCTTCAAGTTTAGCCACATCAGACGAATATCCAGCCATCATGGACAGATGACCGCCGGCCGAGTTTCCGGAAACACCAATTTTATCTGGATTGATATTGTATTTTTTCGCATTGGCCCGCATCCACCGTACCGCGCATTTGGTATCATGTACCGCGGCCGGAAATGGTGCTTCATTAGTTAGACGGTATGAAATGGTGGCTGTGGCATAACCTCGTGCGGCATATTTAATAGCATAAAATTTCATGTCCGCCCTGTTGCCGCTCTTCCAGGCGCCACCATGTATAAAGATAAGCCCGGGAACAGGTTTATCAGTCTTGGGCAGGTATAGATCTAAATGAAGAGGCCGCTGCCCCACCTTCCCGTATTCAAGACCTTTGATCTCCCGCACTGAGTCTGGTACAGGAATGTTTTTAGCATCAATTAGTTTTACCTGACCCGTTAACAACGCCATCTTTAATTGAGCTTCAGTAGCGTATCCTTTCGGCATGAGTGGCTCTTCTAATGTATCATTGGCAAGCATAGGTATGGAAAAAAATATGCTTACGAAAAACAACATGACAGTGGCTAAAACACCTTGTTTTGCGGAATTCACCATTTTACTGACTATACGAATATTCATTTTCAATCTCATACGTGATTATGACACGTCCGGCAGCATCGATCAACAGAAATCAGAGAATATATGCAGTGAACGCTGGCTGATATACTGTAACGAGTATGCCTCAAAAAGAATTCGTGGCAATAGAGATTTTAGTATTTGACTTTGAACTCTTCATAGGTGTACGTTGCGTGCATGTTGTATGTGTTTTTCAGGTTTGGGTGAAGAAGCGTTGAAATCGAACTGCATATTGTGCTATTATAGAGGCCATAGCGAGCAGGAGTGCAGTTTATGAAGATAAATGGGAAAGTCGGATCAAGGAGACGGCAATGAAAGTAGTAGTCGTGGGCGCAGTATGCCACCTAGCAAACATTGCTATGAAACTCAAGCGCAAACTCCGGTGGGATCCGGACGAAGAACGCTTTGTCAACGATGAGCAGGCCAATCGTTTGCTGAGCAAATCCGTACGCGCCCCATGGAATCTGTAGCGAATTCCACGGGATACAAACCGATTGCATAGGGGCTCTGAGATGAATCGAACCTTCACTACCGTGATCACGTGTGTCCTATCTGCCGTGGCGTGCTTGCCCATCGAGGCAGCAGTATCGGCCCTTCCGGGCACCAGGCCGCTGGAATGGCAGGAAGAAGATCTTTCCACGCGGCTTATGGACGGAGCGCACCGATTCATTGACAGGCAGATTCAAGCGGCTCGCGTAAAGCGCGCACGGTTCTGGAAATACGACACTTCGTCGAAACAGGCTTACGAAACCTCTGTCGCCGATAACCGCCAGAGACTTCGCACTATTGTCGGGGCCGTGGATACACGGTTGCCTGCTGGGATGGAGCGGTTCGGCGACGATGCCGATCCCGCCCTGGTGGCTGAGGCTGCGAAGTACCGTGTGTTCCAGGTGCGCTGGCCGGTATTGGATGGGGTGTTTGGTGAAGGTCTGCTCGTCCAGCCGAAGCGTACGCCCCTGGCTCATGTCGTTGTCGTACCGGATGCCGACCAAACGCCCGAGCAGCTTCTCGGGCTCTCGCCCGGGCTCAATCCGCAACAACAGTACGCCCGCCGCCTGGCCGAGAACGGATTTGAGCTTGTCATCCCGATGCTGTTGAGCCGTTCCAAGCTGGAGACCGAGGACGCGGGGCTCAGGAGGTCCGATCAGACGAATCGCGAATGGATTTATCGCCAGGCGTTCCACATGGGACGGCACATCATCGGCTATGAAGTGCAGAAAGTGCTCACGGCAGTTGACTGGTTTGAGACACAAGATACATCAGCGCGGATCGGCGTCGTCGGCTATGCCGAAGGCGGCCTGATTGCATTCTATGCAGCAGCCATCGATACGCGGATCGATGCCGTGCTGGTCAGCGGTTACTTCGATGCGCGCGAGAACGTGTGGGCCGAGCCCATCTACCGCAATGTGTGGAGTCTGCTGCGGCGGTTCGGGGATGCAGAGATTGCCTCGCTGAT